>JAIBCK010000107.1 GCA_019694215.1 Thermoflexales bacterium | reverse complement strand
GGGCGAGCGCGCAAACAACCAGTGATCGAACCTTGCTCATATGTGGCATTGATTCACTCCAACATTTTGTTTCGGCAGCCCCCGCTCGTCCAGAAGAAACGAGCTTGGGCTGTCAAGCTTCCCCTAGGCGGAACATTGTATCGAGAAAAGTGTTTACCGTCAGCGGGACTTTCCGGTTCATTTCGCAGGCGAGTCAGTTATGTTGCTCAAGGGGCGCGAGTGGTCGCCTCCCTGAGGTGCAAAATGGCCTCATCCACATTGGCGACTCGGAAGGTGGCGGCCGTGGCATGCCCATCACCGATCATCGTTTCCGCGCCGACCAGGACCGCCCGCCAGCCGGCCGCCAGGGCCCCACGCGTGTTGGCCGGCAAGTCATCCATCAAGATGCAGGAGGCGTTGTCCGCGCCGACCATTGCCGCGACACGGTGATAGGCCTCGACGTGGGGCTTGTTGATGAACCCCATCGCGCGGATGTCGATGACCCGCTCAAAGCAGGCTTCCAGGCCAAGACGCCAGATCGCCCGCCAGGCGTGATTGGCGTCGGCGTTGGTGAGCACAAACCGCCGGCCCGGGAGCGCCAGCAGGGCATCGCGCAGCTCGGGCCGTGGTTGCAGCATGTCCATCGACAGGTCGTGGACATAGGCAAAGTAGCTGTCCGGGTCAAACGCATAACCTTCAGCGCGCATCCCCATCAGGGCCGTGCCATACAGATCGCGCCAGTGCCGGCGCAGGGTCTCGGCCTGTTCGAGCGTCTTGCCAAAATGCAACATCACGAATTCCGTGATGCGTCGACTGACGACGTGCATGATGCCCGCCTCGGGCGAATACAGCGTGTCGTCGAGATCGAAGAAATAGAAGGGGGTCGCGGCGGAACTAGAAGGCACGGCTCGCGCCTCCATCGACCACCCAGGCCGCCCCGGTGACATAGCTCGCGGCAGGCGACGCGAGGAACGCGCACACCCGCCCGAACTCCTCCGGGTCTCCAATCCGTCCCTGCGGAATGCCCGCTTCGCGGGCTGCCACCTCAGCCTCATACGTACTGCCGCGGTTGGCCGCCCCCGCCGCCGTCAGCGAACGCCACCGCTCCGTCAGAAAGGCACCCGGGCAGATCAAGTTGATGCGGATGCCCTGCCGCGCGACCTCCCGCGAGAGGGTCTTGACCATGCCCGCCACGCCCAGACGCAGCGCATTGCTCAGGACCATGTTGTCCAACGGCGTGCGGATACTCGCGGATTCGATCAGCGTGATCGATCCCCCGCCGGTGGGTGTCATGGTCTCGATGGCCAGCCGCGTCGCGCGCACGGCGTTCATCAGCGTGCCCTGCACCGCCGCCTCCCAGGTCGCATCGTCCAACGACATGAAGGCACCCTGCGGCGGACCCCCGGCGTTGATGATGACGGCGTCGACGCGCCCAAAGTCAGCCACGGCACGCTGGAAGACCGCGCGAAGGTCATCGATCCGGGTGGCGTCGCCGGGCTGCGCGATGACCTGGGCGCCCGTCGTGGCGCCCAGATCCGCGGCGGTCGCCTCGAGCGCCGCCGTCGTGCGGGCCGTCAAGACCAGGCGCGCGCCCTCTCGGGCGAGCGCTCGCGCCGTCGCCGCGCCAAGCCCACGGCTGCCCGCGAGCACGACCGCAACCTTGTCCTTCAACTGAAGATCCATGCAACCTCCGAACCCGCCTCGCGCAACAGCAGCTACCCTCCGCGGTGGCAGCCGCGCTCAAGGCAATACAGGCGTCGCGGGTGCCTCGACCCAACGACCTTGCGCATTGAAGTGAATCTCGCCCAGCAAGCCTTTCAGGCGCGTCTCGCGCAACGCGACGACCACGCCAGCCCGAGACACATCTCCCCGCGCCGCCGCCCGACGCAGCGCATCCAGCGCCACGTTGGTCGCATCCAGCGCGACCACCGAGCGACGGGTTGGGGCCGCACCCCCGGACACCTCGCTGAATCCCGCCAACGCGGCACCGACGGACGCGGGCTCGGCCCCTTCCGCGCAGGGATGCCGATTGGCCGCCTGGCATGCCGCCACCGTCGCCGCGGATGGTGAAAGCACAAATACGTTGGGCAAGGCGGGCAGCGCTTCGGCCGGCGCGCCAATCACCAGAACGGCCACGCCCGCCTCGGCGTAGACGGGCAGCGCCGCGAGCGTGTTTGTGAGCGCACCATGGCCGATGACGAGTTTCACGGCAGGGTCACGCGCCAGGTCTGCCGCCACACGCGCCGCGCGCCCGGGATCACCGTCGTCGTTGAAGGCCACGAAGTCGACCGCGCCCCCAGCCTGCCCGTTGGCCGCGCGCAGCGCCATGCGAAAGGCCGGGAAGGCGTCGTAGCCCAACGCTCGATCACGACCTTCAAACGGCGCGGCCAGCCCGATGCGGCCAATCACGCGCGGCGTCCCGCACGCGGTAAAGACGAGGGCCATGCTCGCCAGAAGGCTGGCAACCATGGCCCTGTTGTGATCGCGTATCACCGCGCCGTCACATCCCTACTCGCCGGTGAAGACCGGCACGTGGCCCAGCGCGAGGACGTGGCGCCACTTCTGCGCGTCACCCTCCGTCAGGATGGCGGCATCCGCGACGACGGTGGCCCCGGCCTGCTCCATCAGCGCGCGCATCGCGGCTTGCGTGCTGCCGGTGCTGACGACATCGTCAACCAGCGCCACGCGTTTGCCGGCCACGGCCTTCAGGTCGCGCTCGTCGAGATAGAGCATCTGTGGCTTGCCCGTTGTGATCGAGTTCGTCTCGACCCCCAGCGCCTTGCCCATGTAGCCCTTGACCGACTTGCGCAGCACGAGATACGGGATGCCGCTGTGCACCGACATGGCGTAGGCGAGCGGGATGCTCTTGGCCTCCGCCGTGACGATGAACTCGCACGGTGGCAGCCGCCTGACCAACGCTTTGGCCGCGGCCTCGGTCAGCTCGGTGTCGCCCAGAATGTTGAGCACCGCGATGCGGACGCCCGGCGCGACCTCGAACAGAGGCAGCGCGCGGGTGACGCCCGCAATCGTGATGCTGTGAGTGGCGCGCCCTTCGGCCATGCGGCCTCCCTGCGTCACTTGACCGCGCTCTGGAGCGCGGCGACGCGATTGGTCTTCTCCCACGGCGCATCGATGTCCAGGCGCCCGAAGTGGCCATACGCCGCCGTCTTGCGGTAGATCGGCCGGCGCAGCTGCAGGTCGCGGATGATCGCGCCCGGGCGCAGGTCAAACACCTCCGTGATGGCCTTGACGATGGCCTCGTCGCTGTACTTGCCGGTGCCGAAGGTCTCGACGTTGATCGAGAGCGGGTGCGCGATGCCGATGGCATACGCGACCTGAACTTCGCAGCGATCGGCCAGCCCGGCGGCCACGACGTTCTTGGCCACCCAGCGGCTGGCGTACGCGGCCGAGCGGTCGACCTTCGTGGGATCCTTGCCCGAGAAGGCGCCACCACCGTGGCGGCCCATGCCGCCGTAGGTGTCGACGATGATCTTGCGGCCGGTCAATCCGGCGTCGCCCATCGGCCCACCCACGACGAAGCGCCCGGTCGGGTTGGTGTAAATCTTGACGCGCTTGTCCAGCAGCTCGGCCGGGATCGTTGGCTTGATGACGATGTCGGTGAGGGCCTCGTTGATCTCCTCCTGGCTGACCTCGGGGGCGTGCTGGGTGGAGATCAGGGCGGTGTCGACGCGCACGGGCTTGCCGCCGGAATACTCGACCGTGACCTGGCTCTTGCCATCGGGGCGCAGCCAGGGCAGCGTGCCATCCTTGCGCTTCTCGGCCAGCGTGCGGCTGAGGCGATGCGCCAACGCGATGGGCATCGGCATGAGCTCGGGCGTCTCGTTGCACGCGAAGCCAAACATCATGCCCTGATCGCCCGCGCCGACCTTGGCAATCTCGGCCTCGCTGTCGGCGTGGCCGCGCACTTCCATCGCGGCATCGACGCCCATGGCGATGTCGGGCGACTGGCTGGCAATGGCGATCATCACCCCGCAGGTGTTGCCATCGAAGCCCTTGTCGGAGTGATCGAAGCCGATGTCCTTGACAACATCGCGGACCAGGACTTCGAAATTGACGAAGGCCTTGGTCGTAATCTCACCAAAGCACATGACAAAGCCCGTCTTGGCGGCGGTCTCGCACGCCACGCGGCTCATCGGATCCTGCTCCAGGCACGCGTCCAACACCGCATCGGACACCTGGTCGCACATCTTGTCCGGATGCCCTTCCGTCACCGATTCCGAGGTGAAGAAGAGCTGCTTGGACTTCATGAAACTATTCATTTTCTCTCGTTTGCTCCTTGGACGAACGTGCTTGTATTTCGCGCTCCAGCGGCCTTGTGGTCCGCGCTCGGGCCACAAAAAAACGCGCCTCAGGGAGGCGCGCTTGCTTGCGAATCGTGCCTCTCATCTTCCAGTCTTTCCCTCGCCACGTTCAGGCGAAGATCTGTCGGATTTGGCACCCGCATCACCGGGTTGCCGCAGCGTCAACGGGCCGATCCCTCAGCTGCTCTGGATAAGAGCTTGCGGGATTGTAGCATGCCCAGGCACCTGAACGGGGCACGGTTTAGTTGCCGTGTCCGTCATTCGCGGCAAACCAGGCCAGCAGCCAGGGCACGGCCGCGGGCAGGTCTTCGGCCTGCGGGCCGTGGCGATGCTGCGGATGAGCACCAACCGCTGGTCGCTGCGCGCGTCCCTGCCCAGACGCGACGTGCACTGGTTGCGCGCCGGCCGCCAGCGCGGCCTCGAGGTCGGTCAGCGCATCACCCACGAACACCGAGCGCGGAAGGTCGAGCGACCACTCGCGGGCGGCTTGCAGCAGCATCCCGGGTCGTGGCTTGCGGCAATCGCAGCCCTCGTCCGGTCGATGCGGACAGGCGTAGATCGCGTCGATGCGCCCCCCGGCCGCGGCCACGGCGGCCAGCATGCGGGCGTGGATGTCCGCAAGCCTCGCGGCCGTGATGCGCCCGCGGTTGACGATGGCCTGATTGGTCACGACGATGATCGGCACCGGAAGGCGCGCCAGCGACCGCAGCGCGACGAGCACGCCGGGCAGAAACTCGAATTCCTCCCAGCCCTTGACGTGATCGGGGCGGTTGACATTGAGAACGCCGTCCCGGTCGAGGAAGAGCGCCGGTCGTCGTTGTTCGCTGTGCACGCCCTACTCCACCGTCACGCTCTTGGCCAGGTTGCGGGGCTGATCGACATCGCAACCGCGCCGCTCGGCCAGGTGATAGGCCAGCCGCTGCAACGGGATGACGGCCAGCACGGGCGTCAGGACCTCTGGCGCGGCGGGAATCTCGATGGCGTAGTCGACGCGCTCGCGCAGCGCGTGATCGCCCGCGGTGAGCACCGCAATCACGATGCCCTGGCGGGCCTTGATCTGCTCGATCTGCGAGACCATCTTGTCGTAGGCCCGGTCTCGCGGCGCCACGCACACCACGGGCATGGTCTCGTCGATCAGCGCGATGGGGCCGTGCTTCATCTCGCCGGCCGGATAGCCCTCGGCGTGGATGTAGGAGAGCTCCTTGAGCTTGAGGGCGCCCTCGAGCGCGACCGGGTAGTTGATCCCGCGCCCGAGAAAGAGGCAGTGCGCGTGGTGGTGAAAGCGCGCCGCCAGGCGGTCATAGACGGGGTCCGGGCCAAGGAGTTGACCCACCCAGTTGGGCAGGCGAACCAGCGCGCGGGCGACCTCCCGCGCGCGCGCCGCCATCGCCCCACCCTGCGCCTGACCGAGCGCGCAGGCCAGCAGGGTCAGGTCGACGACCGACGCGGTGAAGGCCTTGGTGCTGGCGACGCCGATCTCGGGGCCGGCGCGCATGGTGATGGTGCCGTCTGCCATACGTTGGGCCTGTGAGCCGATGGCGTTGACGATCGCCCAGCACCGGCTGCCCCGCGCGCGCGCCTCGGCCAGCGCCGCCAGCGTATCGGCCGTCTCGCCCGATTGCGTGATCGCGACCGCGACCGATCCGGGCACGATCAGCGGGTCGCGGTTGCGATACTCCGAACCGTAGTCGACGTCGACGGGAATCCGCGCGATGTCCTCGATCAGAAACTTGCCGATCAGCGCGGCGTGGAAGCTGGTGCCGCACCCGATCAGGGTCAGCCGCGTCGGCAGCGTTGCGGCGTCCAACGGCAGCTCTTCAAGCATCACCTCACCGCGCTCGAGGTCCACCCGGCCCCGCAGGGTGTCGGTGATCGAGCGGGCTTGTTCGAGGATCTCCTTCTGCATGAAGTGGCGGTGCTCGCCCTTCTCCGCGGCGACGGGATCCCAGGCCAGGATCTGCACGCGGGGCTTGACGGGCGCACCATCCAGCAGGGTCACGGTGAGGCCATCCGCGGTCACGCTGGCCAGCTGGTGCGATTCCAGAAAGACGATCTCGCGGGTGTGTTCCAGGATGCCGGCCACGTCCGAGGCGACAAAGCACTCGCCCCGGCCCCGCCCGATGCACACGCCACCCGCGTTGCCGATGCGCGCGCACACCAGCCGGCCGGGTTCGTCAAGGCTCGCCGCCAGCACCGCCTGCGAGCCCTCCAGCCGCAGCAGCGCGGCGCGGGTCGCCGCCTCCAGCCCGCTCCCGTGGGCGATGCCCTGCTCGATCAGGTGGGCGATGACCTCGCTGTCGGTCTCGCTGGCAAACTCGATGCCGGCAAGCCGAAGCTCGGCCTTCAATGCCGCGACGTTTTCGACGATGCCATTGTGGACGATGGCGATGCGGCCGGTCCGTCCCAAATGCGGGTGAGCGTTCTGCTCGGTCACGCCGCCATGCGTCGCCCAGCGCGTGTGACCGATGGCGGTGTGCGTGCCGCCGCCGGCAACATCCAGCGCGTCGAGGCGGGGATCCAGGTTGGACAACTTGCCGACCGCCCGCGCGACCTTGAAGCCCCCGGCAGCCAAGACGGCGATCCCGGAGGAGTCATAGCCGCGGTACTCCAGCCGGCGCAGGCCGCCGATCACGATGGGCACGGCGTGGCGCGGGCCGACATAACCGATGATTCCGCACATGCCGTGATTCTAGCCCGCCTGCGCCCCGAAAAGGGGCTCCCCGCAGCCTGCCCGCGCAGCCCGCGCGCCCCTGTCCCTGCCAGAATCTATCCAAACCGGGCCCGCACGCGGCTTGGGCGTCTTTTGGCAGATCAGCCTGCCTAATCTGGGGTTCGTCATCTCGATGTGCGTTGGCAGCCTGTGGGTGCTGCGGCATCGGACGGAAACAGTGAGGTTCAGAACATAACTATGATGAAGTCGAGTCGACCGGTTGGGATCGTGGGCTACGGCGCCTATGTGCCGCGCTACCGCCTTCCGGCGCAGGAGGTCTCGGACCTGTGGACAGACGGCAACGCCGGCCTGCCCGTCCGGGAGAAGTCCGTCAATGGATTGGACGAAGATGTCGCCACGATGAGCATCGAGGCGGCGCGGAATGCCCTTCGCCGGGCCGCCGTCTCCCCGGAGCAGCTGGGGGCGGTATGGGTGGGCAGTGAATCGCACCCCTACGCGGTCAAGCCGACCAGCACCATCGTCGCCGAGGCCATCGGCGCGACGCCCTACACGCAAGCCGCCGACTGGCAGTTCGCGTGCAAGGCCGGCACCGAGGCCTTCCAGGCCGCGATCGGCTTTGTGGCCGGGGGCATGGCGCAATACGCGATGGCCATCGGCATGGACGCCGCCCAGGGCCGGCCGGGCGACGCGCTCGAGTACACCGCAGGGGCCGGCGGCGCGGCCTATATCCTGGGACCCGCCGAGGACGCCATCGCCGAGGTGGAGGGGTCGCTTTCGTATGTGACTGACACGCCGGACTTCTGGCGCCGGCAGTACGAGAAGTTCCCCGAGCACGCCGGCCGTTTCACCGGCGAGCCCGCCTACTTCAACCACGTCATCAGCGCCGCCCGGCAGCTCATGGACGAGATGGCGGTGTCGGCGAAGGACTTCAACCACTTCGTCTGCCATCAGCCCAACGCCAAGTTCCCACTCAAGGCGGGCGCAGACCTGGGCTTCAACCCGCAGCAGATGAAGACCGGCCTGCTGGTCAACGAGATCGGCAACACCTACGCCGGATCCTGCATGATCGGGCTGACCGCCATCCTCGATGTCGCACAGCCCGGCGAACGCATTCTGGTCACGTCATTCGGCAGCGGCGCCGGCAGCGACGCCTTTGCCATCCGCATGCTCCGCAAGAGCGAAACCCCCGGCGTGACGAGCACGCAGGGCTACATCCAGCGCCGCAAGGTCATCGACTACGCGATGTACTCGCGGCTGAAGGGTCATTACAAGCTGAACTAGCGCAACGGCGCTTTGACACACATCATGAGGGACGTAAGCATCATCGGCCTCGGGCAGACGCCTGTGGGCGAGCATTGGGAGCTGAGCCTGCGCGAGCTCGGCTTCAACGCCCTTAACGCCGCCATGCGCGACGCCAGGGCCGAGCGCGTGGAAGCGCTCTACGTGGGCAACGCCCTGTCGGGGTCGCTCACCGGGCAGGAGCATCTCGGCGCATTGATCGCCGACTTCGCCGGCCTGCGCGGGATCGAGGCGGTGAAGGTCGAGGCCGCCTGCGCGAGCGGCGCGGCTGCCTTTCGCATCGGCTATGCGATGGTCGCCGGCGGACTGGCGGACATCGTCGCCGTGGTCGGCGCGGAGAAGATGTCTGACCACAAGCCCGAGACCGTGACCGCGGCCATGAGCCTGGGGCTGGACGGCGACTACGAGGGCATGCAGGGCCTCACCCACCTCGGCGTGGGGGCGCTGTTGATGCGCCGCTACATGCACGAGCACGGCTACGAGCGCGGCGACTTCGCCAACTTCGCCATCACGGCGCATGCCAATGCCAGGGCGAATCCGAATGCGATGTATCGCTCGGCAATCTCGGCCCGCCACTTCAACGAGGCCAAGCCCATGGCCGACCCGGTCAGCCTGTTCGACTCGGCGCCGGCCGCCGATGGCGCCGCCTGCGTGATCCTGGCCCCGAGCCAGATCGCGCGCGACTTCACCGACAAACCGGTGCGCGTGCGCGCGAGCGCTGTCGCAACGGACACGGTCGCCGCGCACGACCGGCGCGATCCGTTGTATCTCGAAGGCGCGGCCATGAGCGCACAACGTGCGTATGCCGCCGCGGGGCTGGGGCCGGACGACATCGACTTGCTCGAGACGCACGACGCCTTCACGGTGATGAGCGCGCTCTCGCTCGAGGCGTGTGGTTTCGCCGCGCGGGGCAAGGGCGTGCGGTTGGCGATGGATGGCGAGATCGGGCTGCGTGGGCGCATTCCGATCACCACGATGGGCGGGCTCAAGGCGCGCGGCAATCCGGTCGGCGCGACGGGGCTGTATCAGCTCGTCGAGGTGGCGCAGCAGCTGCGCGGGGAAGCCGGGGACAACCAGGTCGCCAATGCGCGGTTGGGGATGGCGCAGAACATCGGCGGGAGTGGCGGCACGGTCGTCACCACGATTCTGGAGAGGCAGTAGTCCGCGGCGCAAGCGCGGAAGGAGTTGAGCATGGAAGTTGCACGTTACTGGCGCGCGAATCGGCAGCGCTACCAACTGGTCGGCGAGGTGTGTCCGAATTGTCAGGGGAAGATTTTCCCGCCCCGCGATGTCTGCCCGGTCTGCGAGAAGGAGGCAAAGACGCCCTTCACCTTCAGCGGGCACGGCGAGGTGTATTCGTACAGCACGGTATATCAGGCCGCCGATGGCTACGAGCAGGCCACGCCCTATACCGTCGCGATGATCCGCCTGGCCGAGGGGCCGCTGATCTCGGCGCAGCTCACCGATGTGGATGAAAGCGATGTCAAGATCGGGATGCCCGTGGAGATGGTGACCCGCGCCCTGCGCGAAGACGGCGAGCGCGGAATGATCGTCTACGGCTACAAGTTTCGGCCGGTGATGGCGGTCGCGTAGGGGAGTTTGTTTTCATCCTGCGTCGCGCGCCCGGCGTCATGCGTCATGCGTCATGCGTTGGGGGTGTCTGCGTGGCGGTGAATCGCACTTGAACAGAAGAACGAAG
>JAIBCK010000016.1 GCA_019694215.1 Thermoflexales bacterium | reverse complement strand
GCCGGGGCTCGGTGGCGATCGCTTCGCCCCTACAGAATCGGTCTCGGCCGGGGGCGGGGCCACAGAATCGGCGAGCGATCTGAGGCTTCCCTTCGTTTCTTCGTTCTTCTGTGAAAGGCTGCCGTCCGCCTCGAACCTCAGCTGTGCCCCATGACGGTATGCGGCTGATAGGGCGCTTCGAGCGCGCGCATCTCGTCGTCGCTCAGCGCAAAGGTCAGCGCCGCCACCGCGTCCTCGAGATGCCCGGGCTTGCTTGCCCCGATGATCGGCGCCGTCACGCCGGGCTTGCGCAGCAGCCAGGCCAGCGCGACCACGGCGTTGCTCACCCCACGCGCGTGGGCGATCTCACTCACCCGGTCCACCACCTCGAAATCCGCGGCGGTGTAGTACATGCGGTGTGCGAAGTCGTCACTGCGCGCGCGGCGGGTCTCGCCGCCCTTGTCGCGCGTGCGGTTGCCGGCGATGAAGCCACGCGCCAGCGGGCTCCACGGGATCACGCCGATGCCCTCGGCGCGGCAATACGGGATCATCTCGCGCTCTTCCTCGCGATACACGAGGTTGTAGTGGTTCTGCATCGATACGAAGCGCGTCCAGCCGCGCTGCTCGGCCACCGCCTGCATGCGCACAAATTGCCACGCATACATGCTGCTCGCGCCGATGTAGCGCGCCTTGCCCGCGCGCACCACGTCGTGCAGCGCCTCCATCGTTTCCTCGATGGGCGTTTCTGGATCGAAGCGGTGGATCTGATACAGATCGACGTAGTCGGTGCCGAGGCGGCGCAGCGAGGCGTCGATGGCCGACAGGATGTGCTTGCGCGACAGACCGCGGTCATTCGGCCCTGGCCCCATCACGCCATTCACCTTGGTCGCCAGCACGATCTGATCGCGGCGCGCGAAGTCGCGCAGGGCGCGCCCCGTGATCTCCTCGCTCACGCCGATCGAATACACGTCCGCGGTGTCGAAGAAGTTGATGCCCTGATCGAGCGCGGCATGAATGAAGGGCCGGCTGTTCTCTTCGTCCAGCACCCAGTCGCGCCAGGCCGGCGCGCCATACGTCATCATCCCCAGACAAAGCCGGGAAACCTTGAGGCCGGTGCGGCCGAGGCGGGTGTATTCCATGCAGAACCTCCTTGCGCGGGAACGTCGAGCGGGCGAGTACACTCTAGCACCGTTCCCGCCTGAAATCCCATTCGCGAACAGCCAAAGGAAACACCCATGCCCCCGATCTCCGCCGAGAAATACGCCGAACTCGAACGCCGTGTCCTGGCCGCCATCGACCGGGATGCCGCCGAGCTGACCGAGATCAGCCTCACCATTCACGCCAACCCCGAGCTGCAGTTTGTCGAGCGCAAGGCCGCGGCGCTGCTCACCAGCAAACTCGAAGCGCGAGGTTTCGAGGTCCAGCGCGGCGTGGCCGAACTGGAGACGGCATTTGTGGGTTATGCGGGCGACAATGACGGCCCGACCATCGGCATCGTGGCCGAGTATGACGCGCTGCGCGGGCTAGGGCATGCCTGTGGCCACAACCTGATCGGCACGGCCGCCCTCGGCGCGGCCTGGGCGATCAACGAAGTCATCGCCGAGCTGCCCGGGCGCGTCCGCATGATCGGCACGCCGGCCGAGGAGGGCGGCGGCGGCAAGGTGCTGATGGTCAACCGTGGCGTCTTCAAGGGCGTCGATGCGGCGATGATGTTCCATCCGTTGGATACCAATCTGCTCAGCACGCCGTTCCTGGCCTCCAACCGGATCAAGCTGGAGTTTTTTGGCCGCGCGAGCCACGCGGCGGCATCGCCCGAACTGGGTATCAACGCCCTCGACGCCGTGATCCAGACCTACAACGCGGTCAATGCGCTGCGCCAGCACCTGCGCTCGGATGTCCGCATCCACGGGGTGATCACGAATGGCGGCCAGGCCGCGAACATCGTGCCGGAATACGCCAGCGCCGAGTTCAGCGTGCGCGCCGCGGATCGCCCCTACTCAAACGAGACGCTTGCGAAATTCGTCCGTTGTGCGGAGGCGGCCGCGATGGCCACCGGGGCGACGCTGAAATACACGGTCGAAGAGGCCAGCCGCTACGACGACCTGGACAGCAACCCGATCATGCAGCGCCTGTTTGGCGAGAAGCTCACCCGCCTCGGCATCGACTATCTCGACAAGCCGAACGGGCAGGGCTCGGGCAGCACGGACATGGGCAATGTCTCGCAGGTGGTCCCGTCAATCCACCCCTTCCTCAAGATCGCCGAGACCGGCGTGGCCTGCCACACCAATGGCTTCCGCGAAGCCGCGGCCTCGCCCGAGGGCCAGACGGCCATGCTCAACGCCGCGCGGGCCATGGCGCTCACCACGCTCGACCTGCTGGCCAAGCCGGACCTGTTGCGCGAGACGAAGGCGGCCTTCGCCGCCCGACACCCAAACGTCTAACGGACGGTTACGCCCGTCTCGGCGTGGCAGGCCGCGCAGCGCTTTGCGATCAGCGCGGCATCCAGATAGCGCTCGACCTCCATCGACTGATGGCCGGTGTGGCAGCTCGCGCATTGCAGGCTGGTGGTGTAGCGTGCCAGCCCGCGCGCGAGCAGGGCCTGCGGATCCTTCTCGCCCGCCGGCGCGGTGAGCGTCTTGCCGGACTTCCACAGCGCGTAGGTGGCCGGCAGCATGTTGTGCATGTGATTGGCCTGCCCCGCCACCAGCAGGCGATCCATATGACAGGACACGCAGGCGTCGTTGATCAGCCCCGGCCGGAGCAGCACGGGCGGCGACAGGCTGATCAGCCCGCCCTCGCGCGAGACGACCTGGGTGGCGGTGATGGTGGTCTTCTCGATGCGCGGGTCGCTCTCCCCCGCCAGCCAGGCCAGCGTGATCTGGGCGCCCAGCGCGAGGACATCGGCGCGCGCGCCGGCGCTCGCATCCCCGCGATGGCAATCGATGCAGTGGATCGCGCCGCCCGTGCCGCGAATCTGTTGATAGTGGTAGGCGGACAGGTCCAGCGCGTAGGCGCCACCCAGCGCCGCCTCCGCGCGCGCGCGATAGGCCGTGTGCGGCGCGGTGTGGCAGCTCACACAGAAGGCGTCGTCCTCCTGCCGGCCCTGAAGAAAGAGGGCCAGACCCAGGGCGACGGCCAACGTGACAAAGCCACCCAACAACATGCTCGGCAGGATGCCGAGCCGCCGGATGCGCCTGCGCCGGAGCACGGGCGGGATGTAGTCATCGCCGTCTGCGGCGTCGTCGAATAGTGCCTCGCTGTTGCGCGGGCGTCGGGGCATGGGTCAGGCCACCGCCGGGCGTCGCCCGCGCGCGAGGGCGTGATTGACCAACAGCACGCCGAGCCCAAAGGCGAGCGATCCCAACGACACCCAGGCCGCCGTCGGAAGCGCGCCGATGGTCCAGGCGTCCGGCCGAAAGAGCATCTCCGTCCACAGCCGCCCCAGGCCGTACCAGATGAAGTAGATGCCGGCCAGGTCGCCGGTGCGCAGCCAGCGCTCGAAGCGCCGCGACGCCCACATCATCAGCACGAAGCCGGCGAAATTCCAGGCCGACTCGTAGAAGAAGGTCGGGTGAAAGCGCGTTTCGAGTGGGTAGGCCTGGAGGTCCTGAAAGTTGATTCGCCCGGTGTTGGTCCGGCGCGCCGCGTCGATGGTGATGCCCCACCAGCTCGATCCGGTCGGGCCGCCGTAAAGCTCCTGGTTGGCAAAGTTGCCCCAGCGCGCGATGGACTGCGCGAGCAGCACGCCCGGGACGATGCAGTCGAACCAGCGCCACAGGCTGCGGCGCGCGCGCTTGATGACGATGATGACGCCCAGGATGCCGCCGGCCAGCCCGCCAAAGATGCCGAGCCCTCCGTTGCGCAGGTCCAGAATGGCGAGCGGGTTCTGGCTGTAGTAGGCCCAGCCCGAGTTGGTCCCGTCATTGGGGCTCGAGAAGACGTGATACAGCCGCGCGCCGACTACGCCCAGTAACAGCACCCAGACGATGCCATCCGAGACGATCTCCGGGTTCTCGCCACGCCGCTGTGCTTCGAGCGAGGCGACATAGCCGGCCGACATGACGCCCAGCATGATCAGGATGCCGTACCAGTAGACGGGCCATCCCGGAATTGGGATCGCGACACTAGGATCCATAAGGTCGCTATTCTCGCTCAGTTGCCGCAGGGCGCGACGTTGCGCCAGTTCAGCACCGTGTCGTTGGCGACCTGGGTCGGCCCCGCGCCGACATTGACGACGTTGTTTCCGACTTCGGCGCAGGTGTCCGATTTCTGCACATACAGCCAGTCGCCCAACGTGTACTTGTATTCCACCGTGCTGCCCTCGGCGAATGTCAGCGTCGTCGACCAGGTGGTTGGCCCGGTCTTGGTCAGCGCCGTGGTGTGCGGGTTGCACCAGCCGCAGATCTGCGGCTGGTTGCCGACAATGTAGACCGTGCCCGTCACCGGTGTGCCCGCTGGAACCGTCACCTGGAAGGTGACTGAGACGACCTGCGGCGTCGGGATGGCCGCGATCTCGTTGCTGTCGGCGGACAGGTTGAGCGCCGCGTCGACGGCCCGCACAACGTAGCTGTAGGGGGTGCCCGTCGTGACCGCGGTGTCGATGGCGCTGGTCGTGGTCAGCACGAGCAAGGGCGAGCCATACGGGTTGGCGTCCGTGCGTCGATACAGCCGGTACTCGGCGGCATCCGCGACCGACGTCCAGCTCAGGCGCACCTGCGAGGCCCCCACGCCGTCCAGCGTGAGCGTCGGCGCGGCGGGTGGTGTATTGTCTGCGTTGGCCAGGACGGTCATCACGCCAGGCGTCGCGACGCCCATCCCGTTCTGATCGCCGTAGGTCCAGGTCAGGCCGAGGTCGGTCGAGTAGCGCGTGAGCAGGTCATACACGCCGGCATTCTCGGGCCGCAGCGTTGTCACGTATTCGTAGTTGCTTCCGGCCGGCCCGTTGTAGGCCATCGCCTTCCAGGTCGTCCACGTCGCCGGCGCGCTGCCAGTCGGGCCAAATCCGAGCTGGGCGAGGATGCCGGTGCTCGGGCCCCCGGCGTTGGTCAGGCCGGGCACATACACCTGGCCGTAGATGTTTTGCGTCGGGGTGACGCCAACCGTCGTCGTCAGCGTCTTGGGCCATTGCAGGTTGGCCCACACGATCGGATAGGCGGGCACGGCGCTGGCCTCGTTGGAGGGCGCGCCCTCGTTGCCAGCCGCGTCGATCCCGCGCATGACGTAGTAGTAGCGCTTGCCGTTGGCCACGCTGTCGGTGTAGGCCGGGGTCGCCGAGACGCCGATGCGCAGATACCCGCCGCCCATGACCGGGCTGCGATAGAAGGCATAGCCGACCGCGTCGGCGATGCTCGACGCGTTGAGCGCCACGCCCCCGTTGAGCGGCGCGGCCATGAGGTCGGCAACCGGTGTCGGCCCGCTCTGGTCCTGGCCGGCGACGGCGACCAGCATCAGGCCGGCGCGCGGGCCGAGGGTGAGGGACATGACGCCGCCGGTTGCAGTGAAACGTTGTGCGGAATCCAGCGCATTGCTTACGACCAGGCCATCCGGGATGCGCCCGGTGGCGGTGAAGGTCAGGGTGTGCGTCACGGCGTCGCGGTTGATGGCCACCAGACCGGTGTCGGTGATCGTGCGCGCCATCATGACGAGCGTGCGGTTGGCGTCATCGGTGAGCGGGAAGCTCAGCGCGCCCTGGCTGAAGGCGGGGTGGGCGCGGCGCGCGCCGATCAGCGCCTTGTAATACTCACGCAGCGCGCCGTTGCCGCCGGCGCCGAAGACGGCCGCCGCGCTGGCGGAATCGGGCGAAGCATTGCCCGTGCCCGAGCGGAACACGATGGGCAGGTAGACGGTGTAGGCGTCGTACCACGGAAAGGCGCGCCGGTCGTCGGGGTCATCCTCGCCGGTCATGCCGATCTCATCGCCATAGTAGATCGTCGGCACGCCCGGCACGCCCATCTGGGTGAGGACGGCCAGCTTGAGCAGCTCGGTGCCGGCCGCCAGGTTGGCGGGGTTCTCCTTGTCGGTGCGGGTGTTGCTCGCCGCGGGCGTGAGGTTCCACAGGATGCGCATCGTGTCGTGGCTGTCCATCAGGTTCATCAGCGTGTAATACGCCGCGTCCGGATAATCCTCACGTACGGAGTTCATCTTCTTTGCAAACGTGCTGGGCGGCTGGTTGGTCGCGCCATCATCGGGGAAGCCCTTGCCGTCCACGGTCCCGTAGAAGCCCAGGATGGCGTTGCGGAAGCGGTAGTTCATCCCGGTGTCGGCCTGGTCGCCTTGCACCTTGGGGAGCATCTCGTCGCGCTTCCACATCTCGCCGATGATTGGCGCGTTCTGGTTGGTCGCTTTGACCGTTTGCCGAAAGCCCTGCCAGAAATCGGCGGGGAAGGAGCCGTCGCTCATGACATCGAGGCGCCAGCCCGCGGCGCCCTCGTTCAGCCAGTAGGCGGCCACGTTGCCCGCCCCGGCATACACCAGGTCGCGCACGGCAGCGTTGTTCTTGTTCATGACCGGGATGCTGTCAAAGCCAAACCAGCCGTCGTACGTGGCGCTGTTCGGTCCGGCGCTGCCCGCGCAGCTGCCGGCCCCGGCGGCCACATCGTGGAAGGTGAACCACGAGCGATATGGCGAGGCCACGCTCTCGCACGCGCCGACCTCGGGGTAATGAGCATAACGGTCAAAATACTTGCTGTCGGATGAGACGTGGTTGAAGACGCCGTCGAGGATGATCTTGATCCCGCGCGCGTCGGCATCCGCGACCAGGGCATCCCAGTCGGCCTTGCTGCCGAAATACGGATCTATGGCGAGGTAGTTCTGCGTGTCGTAGCCGTGGTTGGAGCCGGAATCGAAGATCGGGTTGAAATAGATCACCGTGACGCCGAGGTCCTGCAGGTAATCAAGTTTGGCGCGCACGCCGGCCAGGTCGCCGCCTTGGTAATCGCGGCCGCGCGGCGTCTCGGGCAGGCTGGTGCCCCAGACCGGGATGGGCGTGGTGCGCCAGGGGCAGATCGACAGCGCGTTGGTGTAGTTGCGGCAATAGCCCTCGGGCAGGGTCCCCCACGGCCACTTCACGACCGGGTCATCGTATCGCGCATCACCGTTGTGCGGATCGTTGGCCACGCTGCCGTTGCGGAAGCGGTCGGGGAAGATCTGATACATCACCCCGTTTTGCAGCCAGCCGATGGGGGCGAAGTCGGGTTCATACACGACGATGGGGTAGCTGCGGTCGAGCATGTCCGGCGTCGCCGTCCCCCAGCCCCCGTCAAACATGCCGTCATCGGCGTAGTAGGCGGTCGATGCGCCATCGACGATGATGAAGCGGTAATACAGCACGCCGCGCTGGGTGGGATGCAGCTGCATCTGCCAGTAATCGCAGCGGTCCGTCGCGAGCGCGGCGACGCGGCAATCCTCGTTGCTCGCGACGCGCGTGAGCGGGATCATGCTCTCGGCATTGACGGCCGTGTTCCACACGCGCGCGGTCACGCCGGTGACGTCGTTGGCGAAGGTGCGGAAGCGCACGGTCACCGTTGTGCCAATGGTCACCGCGCCGAAGGGCACGCGATACAGCCCGTCCTGCGAGTCATGCCCGAGCCCGTCATACTCGACGTTGCCATCCGGGTTGTGACCGACCAGCACGGAGGGGGTGTTGGTGGCCGAGACGAATTTGAAGGTGACCGGGGCGTTGGCGTAGGGGACGGTGAAGGGGATGTTGGCCCCGCCCGCCACGCCGCCGGCCCCGTAGTTCTCGGTCCAGCCTTCGCCGAGCGCGACCTTGAACTGATAGCTGCCGGCCGGGAGCGCGGTCGTCGACGCCAAATAGGTGCCGTCGCCGTCCTTGTCCTGCAGCCAGGTACGCAGACAGCCCGGCTGCCAGTCGCCGGGGCAGCCCGCCTCGCTCTGGAAATCGCCCGCCGCGACGACGATGCGCTGGTTCTTGTTGTCAGCCGGCCAGTGCGTCTTCTCGTCGAAGTAGAACTTGACCGTTGTGGTAGGCGCGATGTTCAACGTGATGTCGCCCGCGCCGCCATTCTGGCCGTAGGCCTCCGTCCAGCTGTCGTTGAGCGCCAGTTTGTAATGAAAGAGCCCGGTCGGCACGGCGAAGCTCCCGGTCCACACATCGAAGCCGGCGTTGTAGGTCAGGTGCGTGGTCGCGCAGGCCGGCTGCCAGTCGCCGGGACAGCCCAGCTCGCTCTGAAGGTCGCCCGCGAGCGTTATGCTGGTCGCTGCAAGGGGCGCGCCGGGGAGCAGGGCGGGGCTCGCCGCAGCAGGCAGGGCGCGGCTGGCAGCGCTGGCAAACGTGGATGCGGCAAGTACGACCGCGCACAGCGCGCGGACAAATTGCGGATGCTTCATCGGGTCCTCCACAAGGGGCGCCGGCCGCCGGGCGCGGGACGCCCTGAACTGGTTTAGCCCGGACATTATAGGTGAACCGGGGACCGCCGCGGGGGCGCGCCGACGTCCGCCGCGTCCGGGGTGCCTAACGCTCGAGGAACAGGACCGTGTCGAAGCCACTGGCGCGCAGGACGCGCTCGATCACGCTGCGGGCGTTGCGATCCGCCTCGCTCAGCACCCCGGACTGCAGCGCGGTCTCCCGAATCGCCTTCAGGGCCTGTTCGCGGGCCTGCGCCTCCAGGTCCTTGGAACTCGGCAGCAGGATGAGGTTGGTCCGGTCATACACGCGGGTGTAGCAGGGCTGGGTGCTGTCATCGATGAGGTAGACATCCAGCAACTCGGCGCGGGGCAGGCGCAGGCTGACGCTGCGGCCATCGGTGCTGACCGAGATATCTTCTTCGCGCAGCTTGCTCAAATCGATGCCGGCCTTGACCCGCCCGCAGGCCAGCAGCACCAGCCGTTCGTAGATCACGTTGCCCACGCGCGCCTGCTGGGCTTCGGCGATGGTCGACATCGTCGTCGACGCGGAGGTCAGGTCGGAGAGGGCCTTGACCTGGTTGATGACGGGCGGACGCACGATCACCGTCGCCGTCGACGGCGCAAAGGCGGAGGCGGCCGCGCGGGCCGGGTTGCTCTGCTCGATCGCCCCGCCCACGCTGCGGAGCGCCCCGCTCACGATCAGCGCGGCGACGATCAGCCCGGCCCCGATGATGCCCGCGGCGACCAGGCAGCCCGGTTGCTGGCTGCTGATCGGGGCGGGCGCGGGGACGCGACGCTCGTTCATTCCTCCGACGTCACCGGCGGCAGGGGTTGAGGCGGCGACAGCAGGCCGAGCTTGCGCGCATGCTCCTCGAGCCGCGACGTGCTGGGTTCCACCAGCCGGGACCCATCATGGAACAGAAGGGTCGGGATGCTGCGAAAGCCATTGTTCAGCTCGCGCACGCGCTCGGCAGCGTCGGCGTCCTCATCGATGTCGATCCAGCGATACGGGATCTGATGCTGGTCAAACCAGCCGCGCGCGCGGCGCGTATCGCCGCACCACATCGCGCCGTAAAACTGGACGGTCTTGTCTTGCTCTGTCATAGCGTGGAAAGATTATATCGGGTGCGCTATAATCGGCGGGCCAAATCGGCGGTTTGCGGGGTGTGGCGCAGCCTGGTAGCGCACTTGCATGGGGTGCAAGGGGCCCCCGGTTCAAATCCGGGCACCCCGACTTGGTCAGGAGAGGCGACGCTGCGGTCGCCTCTTCGCATTTTTCAGCCTTCCATCCCACTGCCGGACCCCTGCCGGGCGGGCCGGCTGTGAACGGTATACTCGCCGTCCCGTTCGGGCCAGCTTGGCCCCTGCGGGTTGGATCACCGTGAGCGCTTCCGTCAAGATCGCCCTCGCGCAGAGCAAACCCGCCCTCGGCAACGTGGCAGCCAACCTGGCCGCGCACCTGGCCTGGGTGGCCGAGGCGCGCCAGGCGGGCGCACAGGTCATCGTCTTCCCCGAGCTCTCGCTGACGGGCTACTACCTGCAGGACCTGGTGCACGACGTCGCCATGCCGGCCACGCCCGAGGCCCCGGCCCTGGCCGCCTTGCTCGCGGCCTCGGCGGAGATCGACATCGTGTGCGGCTTTGTCGAGCGCGACGCGCGCGAGCGGCTCTTCATCGCCAGTGCCTGGCTGTCGGCCGGCCGGATCGTGCACGTTCATCGCAAGGTGTATCCCGTGACCTACGGGATGTTTGACGATGCGCGCTTTGTCGGCGCCGGCCAGCAGGTGCGCGCATTTGACACGCGGCTGGGGCGGGTTGGGCTGTTTGTGTGCGAGGACGGCTGGCATCTCCCGGTTCCGTATCTGCTCTGGCAGGATGGCGCCGACCTGCTGTTCTGGGTGAACGCCTCCCCGGGGCGCGGGCTGGATGAGCCGGGCCGGCTGGGCTCGCAGCACTGGGCCGAGACGCTGGTCGGGGCGTATGCCGGCCTGCTCACCACGCCGCTCGTTTTTGTCAATCGCGTGGGGTATGAGGATGGCGCGAGCTTCTGGGGCGGGAGCATGCTGGCGGATGCGAACGGCGCGATCGTGGCGCGCGCGCCGACCTTCGACGAGGCCCTGACGTTTATCCAGCTCGATCCGGCCGAGACCCGCCGCGCCCGGGCGCGGCTGCCGCTGCTGCGCGATGAGCGCGCCGACCTGACCCTGCGTGAGCTCACGCGCATCACGCGCGGGGGCGTGTCTCCCGCCTAGGCCATGCGCAAGACCCGCGCACTGCTCTATCAGCCGGAGACGATCAAGACCGAGGTGCTCAACACCCCGATCCATCGCCTGGGGCTGCGCGTCAAGGGCACGATCTTCGAGCAGGCCATCCCGACCGTGATGGGCGAGCTGCGGGCCAAGGGCATCACCCGCCTGAACCCGGTCTTCTACCTGTCCACCAGCTATGGCTGCATCGCCGGCTCCCCGATCATCGCGCTGGGGTTCTACGACTGCACGCAGACGCTGAAGGATATCAATTATGCGTTGCGCGGCTGGTACTACTCCGAGGCCGATGTCTACAACCTGCTGCGCCATGAAGCCGGGCACGCCTTCTGCTACGCCTACAAGCTGTATCGCCAGCCCGAGTTCCGCGAGCTGTTCGAGGTGGAGGGCAATTTCTTCAACACCTACCCGGATGGCGACACCTACGACTACAACCCGTGGAGCAGGAACTACGTCAACCCGAGCGGAGACCATTACGCGCAAAAGCATCCCGACGAGGACTTCGCCGAGACCTTCCAGGTCTGGCTGATGCCGCGCTCGGGGTGGAAGCGCAAGTACCGCTACAAGCCGATGGCGCGCCGCAAGATCGAGTATGTCGCGCACATCGTGGCCGAGCTCGGCGGTACGCCGCCGCTCGCGGTGACCAATCTGAACTGGATGTATGAGAAGGCCGAGGACATGAAGGTGACGGTGGCCGAGTTCATGGGAGCCAACCCCGATCACTACCGCGCCGAGGCGACCGGCTACCTCGACCCGGATGTGCAGGCGCTTTTCCGGCCCGAGCCGCGCGGCATCGCGCGCCGCGATTTGCGTAAAAACTTCATCCGCGCCGACCTCTTTCTGCGCGCGCAGAAGCTCATCCTCATCAACCGGATCGCCTACTGGACCGGCGTGGACGTCATCGTGGCGCGTGACCTGATCGAGAAGCTGATCCACCGCGCCCGCGCGCTCGAGCTGTGGACGGAGCGTGAGGGCCTGGATCGCAAGCTGATCGAAGTGACGGCTTATCTCACCACGTTGTGCGCGAACTACAAGACGCGCGGCAGCTATCTCAGCGCGTAGGCGCGGCGGCCTCGACGTCGGCCAGGCTGCGCACCGTTGCAATGGCGCGCAGGAAATCGCCCGCCGTCGCGGAGCGCGCGCGCAGCGCCTGCACGGCCGGTCCAATCGGGTCGCGCCCGGCGGTCGGCGCGCCGCCCGGCTCGGCGTTATACGCGCCGTAGAAGGCGAAGTAGGCCTGGTTGAGCCGGCGGATGCCGTAGCCAGCCGCGACAAAGATCGCCCGGCGCGCCTCCATGTAGGCCTCGGCCTCCTCGATCCGCCCCTCGGCCAGCAGCTCGTCGGCCCGCAGCCGCGTGATGCGCATCTCGCGGTTGAAGTCGAACGGCGCGGGCTGCGCGACGCTGTCAGAGACCAACGAGGCGAGCCCATCCGCAGGCCAGGCCAGGTCCGGGTAGAAGCGCTTGAGCACGCGCGGTGTGATGTCGCGCTCGAACAGCGTGGCCGTGGTCTCGTTGATCACGCGGGCGACGGGGTCCTCGGCATAGCCGGTCGCGACCGGCGCGAGGCGGACGAGCAGGTAGTTGTGCACCCATTCGTGCGTGGCCGTGGCCAGCAGGAAGACCAGCGCGTCGGTCTCCGGCAGCATGGTGGGGTAGGCGCCCAGCCCGCCGATGGGGGTGACGAAGGCGGAGACATCGAAGGCGCGCTCGGTGTCTCGCTCGATGCGATCGGCCTGGTCGACGCTGAGGCCGGTGACCAGCTCGCGCTGGTCGATGCGCTCGATGCGGTCACGGCGCGAGACGATCAGCACATAAGGCAGCTGGGTCATCCGGAAGCGCAACGGGGGGAGTACCTGACCCCCCAGTGCAAAGCCCTCCTCGCGCAGGACACTCTCGACCTGTTCCTGCAGGATGGCCTCGGCGACGCCGCGGCGGGCCTCCAGTTGCGCGCGCAGTCGGTCGCGCATCGCGCGCTCCGCGACGCTGTGGGCCTCCGGGTCCGGGATGGCGGGGTCGAGATAGATACGGGTGACCTCGTCCTCGGCAGCGCGGGTCTCGGCGACCAGCCGGACGAAGTCGCGCACAAAGGCGACCTGCGCGGCGTCGCTCAGCCCATCCTGCGGGCTGATCAGCTCGAAGCCGATCTTGTCCGAGGCGGCGCCGAGCGTCCAGTTGACCAGGTTGAAGGTCAGCCCGGACAGCCGCCGGGAGAGCAGGGCGTCACGGCTGTCGGCCGGGGGCACGTCGTAGCGCAGCCCGGTCAGGACGATCACGACCACCAGCAGCCGCGGCAAGTCCCGGCGCAGTGCTACGCGCAGGGTGGCGGGGGCCATCTGGAGCCATTTGCGGAGCGTTATCCACATTTGCGAAGCTGTCACTGCGGGTGTCCTGTTATGCCAGCACGGGCTGGGCGTCCATTTTACCGGCCACATATGGCCGTACGGAGGCTTTTGACCGCCATGGGTGGTGTCCAGAAAAGCTGATTTGGGGCTGAATCTTTACCATAACAGCACGCATTCGGAACATAACTTATTGGTTTTGTGGACAAGTGCGCCCCCTTCTGGGGATAAGGCGGACGCTTTGGGGATAAGTCGCGCTTCTTCCGCATGCCGGTGGCTATAATCCAGCCACGCCCCGGGTCCTGCCTTGAAAGGCCGGAAAAACCGGGCGATTTCGGAGCCTGCGATGTTCCAGACCACCCTCGAGACGCCCATTGGCCGCCTGCTCATCGAGGGCACGCGCGAGGCGGTCACGGCCGTCAACTTCGTTGCGCCCGAGACGAAAGCGGTTTTCCGCGCCGGGGGAGCTGTGATCGTTGCGCGCCGGCAGCTGCGCGAGTATTTCGCCGGCAAACGGCGCGAGTTCAACGTCCCGCTCCTGCTCGATGGCACCCACTTCCAGCGCGCGGTGTGGGAGCAGCTGCGGCAGGTGCGCTTTGGCGAGACCGTCTCGTATGCCGAGCTGGCCCGTCGCATCGATGCCCCGACCGCGCCGCGCGCGGTGGGGCGGGCCAACGGCGCAAACCCGATCCTGCTCCTGGTGCCCTGCCATCGCGTCCTTGGCGTGCGCGGCCGGCTGACGGGTTTCCGGGCCGGGCTGGACAAGAAGACGTGGCTGCTCAAGCACGAACAGGCGGTGATGTTGTAGATGGCCCGCCCCTTGGTCGCGGTCGATGGCCGCCTGATGTTCCATCGCCGGGCCGGGATCTCGCAGTACACGCGCGGGCTGGTGCGTGGGCTTGCTGCGTTGTCCGACCCGCGCTTCGATCTGCTCCTGCTGCTCGACCGACGCGACCGTGACCTCGACTGGGTGCCGCCCGGGCTGGCCGTTGCCCGGACCCTCACGCCCGCCCACCATCGCCTCGAGGCGCTGGCCTGGCCGGTCGAGCTGGCGGCGCGCTGGCCGCGTCTGCGGGTGCTGCATGCCCCGGACTTCATCGCCCCGCGGGGGCGCTTTCGCAAGGTCATCACCATTCACGACCTGTATTTCATGGAGCACCCCGAGGTGATGGGCGATGACGGCCGCCGCTACTACGCGGGCACGCCGGCCTCGGCGGCGCGCGCGGATGCCATCATCGCAGTCAGCGCCGCGACGCGCGCGGACATTGCCCGCCTGCTCGGGGCGCGGGCGGCGAAACGCACAACGGTCATTGACGAGGCGGGCGCCATCCCGCAGCGCGCGCCGCGCGCGCCGGACGACGACGCGCCCTTCGCGCTCTTTGTCGGGACCTTCGAGCCGCGCAAAAACCTGGAGACGCTGTTGCGCGCTCTGGCGTTGCCCGCCGCGGCCGGGGTCCGGCTGACGCTGGTGGGCGAGGCGGGCTGGGGCGACAGCGCGCCGGCCCGGCTGGCTGCCGAACTCGGCGTGGCCGGGCGGGTGCAGCTGGCGGGCCGCGTCTCCGATGCTGAGCTCGATGCGTTGTACGCCCGGGCCCGCGTCGTCGTCGCGCCGTCGCTGTCCGAGGGCTTTGGCCTGCCCGCGCTCGAAGCGCTGGCGCGCGGTGTGCCCCTGATCTGCGCCGAGGCGGGCGCGCTGGCCGAGGTGGCCGGCCCGGCCGCGTTGATGCATCCACCGCGCGACGCGGAGGCGCTGGCCACGCAGCTCGGGCGGATCTGGACGGATGCCGACCTGCGCGTCGGGCTCGCCGCGCGGGGCCGCGCCCGAGCCGCCGGGTATTCCTGGGCGCGCGCCGCGCGCGAGACGGCGGAGGTGTATGGGAGGATGCTGGGCGATGTCTGAGCGCCTGCGCCTGCTCTTCCTCACGCCACAGCTGCCGTATCCGCCCCGCCAGGGCACCGCGCTGCGGAACTGGGGGCTGATCTCCGGGCTGGCCCGCCGCCACGAGGTATGGCTGCTGTCCTTTGCCGAGCCCGGCGAGGCCGTGCACCCCCTGCTGCGGGAGACCTGCGCGCGGGTGGCCACCCTGCCAGTCCCGGCGCGCCGGATGACAGATCGGCTCAAAACGTTGGCCTTTTCGACGCTGCCGGACATGGCGTGGCGGCTGTGGGCGCCCGCCTTCCTCGAACAGATTCAGGCCTGGCTGGGCGAGGCGCGCTTCGACGCCGTGCAGGTGGAGGGCATCGAGCTTGCCCGCTACGGGCTGGCCCTGCGCGACCGGCTGGCCGAAACCGGCACGCGCCTGGTCTTTGACGACCACAACTGCGAGTATCTGCTTCAGCAGCGCGCGTCGGAGACCGACCGGCGCAACCCGCGACGCTGGCATGCTGCGGCCTACTCCTGGGTGCAGACCCGCCGGCTGCGCGCGTTCGAGGCCCGCATCGCGCGCGCCGCCGATCTGACCCTGGTCGTCTCGCCGCAGGACGGTGATTCGCTGCGTGCGTTGGACCGCGCGCTCGCCCCGCTCGTCATCGCCAATGGCATCGATACGGCGGCGTATGACGGCCATCCCATTCCGCCGGGCGGCAGCGACCTGGTCTTCACCGGGAAGATGGATTTCCGCCCCAACATCGACGCCATGCTGTGGTTTGCCGCCGAGGTCTGGCCGGCCGTGCGCGCGGCCTGCCCGGAGGCGCGCTGGTGGATCGTCGGGCAGAAGCCCAGCCCGCGTCTCGATGGGCTGCGCGCCGACCCGCGCATCACCATCACCGGCGCCGTCGACGACATCCGCGAGGCGATCGCGCGGGCGGCGGTGTATCTGGCCCCGCTGCGGGTGGGCGGCGGCACGCGCTTCAAGCTGCTCGAAGCGATGGCCATGCGGCGCGCGATTGTCTCGACGCGCCTGGGCGCGGAGGGCTTTGACGTGCAGGATGGCGGCGAGATGCGCCTGGCTGACCGCGCGCCGGACTTTGCGCAGGCGGTCATCGACCTGCTGGCCGATCCCGCCGCCCGCAGCGGGCTGGGGGAGCGCGGGCACGCCTTCGTCCGCGCGCAATACGACTGGTCGGTGATCGTCCCGGCGCTGGAAGCGGCGCTTCAGGCGCGGTCGCCGGCCCGCTGACCGGCCGGGACGCCCGTACCCTCGCGGGAAATTGCCCCCCTCGACAAAATGCCTGCCCAGACTAGAATTCTGAAATCTGATATTTCAGATTTCAGAAGCCGTGACCGTCATGCGCACCCACACCGGCACCGTCGCCCCGATCGTCCATCCCAACATCCGGGATGACGTTTATGACCACCTGCGCCGCGCCATCCTGGGCCACGTCTATCCGCCTGGGCAGCGCCTCGACCTGGATGAGCTGTCGACCCAGCTCGGCGTGAGTCGGACGCCGATCAAGGAGGCGCTGCACCGGCTCGAGGCGGAGGGGCTGGTCACGATCGCGCCGCGGCGGGGCACCTTTGTCACCGACATCGACGTGACCGCGCTGATGGACGGCTACGGCGTGCGGCTGGCCTTCGAGCTGTATGCCGCCGACGCCATCGTCGCCGCGATCACCGACGCCGACATCGCCCGGCTGCGCGGGATCCTGGATGAGATGCATGCGTTGCTCGAGGGGCCCGACTTCGGATCGGCGTTCGAGAAGTACATCATCCTCGACCAGCACTTTCACAGCGGACTGATCGCGCTGGCCGGAAACCGGCGCATGGACGAGATCTACAGCACCATCGGCGGGCCGCTGCACATGGCGCGCATTCTCAGCCGCTTCACCGCCGACGACTACCTGCGTTACACGGAGATCGAGCATCAGGCCATCCTGCGGGCCGCCATCGCGCGCGATGCGGCGGCGCTCAAGACGGAGATGGCCAACCACATCAAGCTGGCCCGCCAGCGCGTCCTGGCGCGCCTGCAGACGGGCGATTCATCGGAGGCCGCATGAAGCGTGTCATTGCGCGGGCTGGCCGCGCGGAAGTGATCGACGTTCCCGAGCCGACCCTGCGACCGGGTGAGGTGCTGGTCGAGACCGCCTATTCGGCCATCAGCAGCGGCACGGAGATGCACATTCTGCACGCAACGGCCAATCCCGAGACGCTGGGTGAGGACACCTATCCGCGCAAGCCGTCGCTGGGCTACCCGGCCCCGCCGCAGCTGCGCGGGCGGGGCGTGCGCTGGGGCGGGCCGGATCCGCGCCCGCAGCTGCCCGGGACCGCCTCGGTGGGCTACAGCCTGTCCGGGCGTGTCCTGGCCGTTGCGCCCGAGGTGACCGACCTCAAGCCCGGCGACCGGGTGGCGTGCTCCGGCAACCAGTGCGCGATTCATGCCGAGCGCGTGGCCGTGCCGCGCACGCTGACCGCAAAGGTGCCCGACAACGTCGCGCTCGACCACGCTGCGTTTGTCACGCTTGGCTGTATTGCGACCGTTGGGTTGCGCCGCACCGGCTGCCAGTTCGGCGAGACGGTGGTGATCTACGGGCTGGGCTTGCTCGGGCAGCTCGGCACGCAAATCGCGAAGCAGGCCGGGATGAATGTGCTGGGCCTGGATGTCGATCCGCGCCGCGTGCAGGAGGCGCTGGCCAACGGCGCCGACCGGGCGATGGACCCCGAGCACGACGACGCCATCGCCGCCTGTCTGGAGATGACCGAGGGCTTTGGCGCGGATGCCGTGGTGCTGTGCGTGGTGACGCCGTCGAGCGTGCCGATCAACCGCTCGTTTGACCTGTGCCGCCACAAGGGCACGGTCGTTGGCGTCGGCCTGTTCGGGATGGAGTTCGAACGCGGGCGGATGTACTCGCGTGAAGTGACCTTCCTGCCCTCGATCGCCTATGGCCAGGGCCGCTATGACCCGGTCTACGAGGAGGGCGTGGTCGATTACCCCATCGGTTATGCGCGCTGGACCGAGAACCGCAACCAGGTCGCCTTTCTGCGCATGCTCTCGCGCGGGACCGTCAACGTGAGCGGGCTGGCCTCGACGCGCATCCCGATGGTCGAGGCACCGCGTGCGTATGACCTGCTGCACACGCCGGCGCGTCCGCCGACGGTGCTCTTCACCTACGGAGACAACCGGTGAGTGAGGCGCTGCGTCTCGGCGTGATCGGCTGCGGGCTGCGGGCGCGCGTGTATTGTGATGGCGCCGCGGAGGTGCCCGGGCTGCGCCTGACGGCGTATGCCGACCTGCGGCCGGACGCGGCGCGCGGCTTTCTGGACAGCTATGGCGGCGACTACGCCTGCGACGATCCGGGCCGGGTGCTGGCGGACCCCAGCGTCGACGCCGTCCTGATCTGCACCTGGCATGACACGCATACCAGCCTGGCCGTCGAAGCCGCCCGACGCGGCAAGCACATCCTGATCGAGAAGCCGCTGGCGCTGACCATCGATGAATGCTGGGAGATCGAGGAGGCCACGCGGCGGGCCGGGGTGACCGTCTGCACCGGGCTCAAGATGCGCTTCATGCCGCTGGTGCGGCGTGCGCGCGCCATGGTCCCGCGGCCGATCGTGCTAACCGGGCAGATGATGAACGACCGCGTGCCGGACACGGCCTGGTCGCTGCAGCCGGGGATTGGCGGCGGCACGATCATCGGGGCGGGCTGCCACACGGCGGACCTGCTGTGCTATCTGGCCGGTGCCGATCCCGTCGAGGTGTATGCCGCGGGGAGCAATGCCATCCACGGCGGGCCGGCCGGTCTGGACGCACTGGTGGGGGTCATTCGTTTTGCAAATGGCGCTGTGGCCAGCCTCGTGCACGGCGACCCGGGCCGCAACCCGTACACCTCGACGTTCTTCTGCCAGGTCTTCGGGCTGGGGCAGGGCATCTGCCTGCACGAGCGCTACCGCCAGGCCACCCTGTGGGGGTTTGAGGCGGCGACGCTCGGGGTGGGGGATCTGGATGCCCGCGAGCGCGCCGACCTCGAAGGCGACGTTGCCCTGTTGCGCCACTTTTCCGATTGCGCCCGCGCGGGCCGGCCCAGCGAGGCCGGCGCCCGTGAGGGGCGCATTGCAACAACGATCATGGTCAAGATGCTAGCTTCGGCTGCCGCGGGACGTCCGCAGCAGGTCGAAGTGGACTGGCGCAGCCGCTATGGCTGAGGAGGTGAACGGCTGAGACAGGCTTCCTGCAGTGCGGCCATGGGCCGCAACCATCTCCGGCCAGGCGGCCGGTTAATGTCATACAGCGTTACGCAAGAAGAGGGGACAATCCAATGAAAGTTCAGAAAAATCTTTCGCGACGCAAGTTTCTCCGATTGGCCGGGTCCGGCGCCACGCTGGCTGCCGTCAGCGCGGCCTGCACACCCGCGGCGACCGTCGCACCGACGGCGGCAAAGCCGGCTGCCACCAGCGCGCCTGCGGTCATCGCCAAGCCGTTTGCGGGCAAGGAACTGACCGTCTTTGCCGGCAACCACCACGACACCAACGTGCGCGATCTGTGGATCCCGCTCTTCCAGGAGAAGACCGGGGCCAAGGTCACCTACACGTCCATCGGCGGTGGTGACGCGGATGCCAAGTACGCCGTGTTCCTGGCCAGCCAGGACGGCTCCCAGGACGTGATGTACAGCTGGGAGACCTTCACCGCCAAGTTCGGGCGGGGGCTGTTCGAGGACCTGAGCGCCTTCAAGCCGGCGCTGCTCAGCCAGCTCAATCCCACGCCGGTCAAGGCGCTGACCTTCCTGGGCAAGCTGTATGGCATCCCGTTCGACTCGAACATGGCCATCTTCATGTGGAACAGCGAGCTGTATGAAAAGGCCGGGCTGGATCCCAACAAGCCGCCCGAGAACTGGACGCAGTTTGCCGACTACAGCAAGAAGCTGACCAAGGATGGCAACTTCGGGACGTTGTTCACGTTGGGCGATCCGAACTCGAGCTTCTTCACCTTCATCTCGATCTACAACTCGACGGGTGGCTCGCTGTTGAGTGATGATCAGAAGAAGATCTTCGTGGACACGCCCGAGGGCCTGCAGGCCATGGAGGCGTTCTACAACGGCGTGGTCAAGGACAAGTGGATCGATCCGGCCGGGTTGACGATCAACAGCTCGATCGAGCAGGGCAAGGTCTTCCGTGGCGGCAAGATCGGCCACTACTTCGCCTTCCCCAACCACTACACACTGGCGCAGGATGCCACCCAGTCGCAGATTGTCGGCAAGGGCCGCACGGGGATCATCCCGGGGCTCAAGCTGCGCAGCGCCTCGTCCAACGGTTTCGAGGGCTACTCCATGAACCGCTTCTCCAAGAACAAGGAGCTGGCCATGGCGTGGCTCGAGTTCACCGTCTCGCCCGAGGTGCAGAAGCTGGTGGCCATGAAGTGGGGGCGCCCGCCCGCGCTGGCGGCCACCTTCAATGACGCCGAGGTCAAGTCCTCGTCGCCGCAGTTCGCTGCGGTGTCCGAGCAGGTCAAGTATCCGGCGGCGCGCTATGGCTCGCCGTTCTACTTCGACGTCGGCACGGCGTTCAACGATCACATGAACACGCTGCTCAAGGGCAATGGGACCCCGAAGCAGGCGTGCGAAAAGATCCAGGCCGACGCGCAAAAGGCCATCGATGCCTACTGGGCCAAGGTAGGCGGCTAAGCATCCTTCCTCGTGACGCGATGGCCGGCCTGCTCGACGACAGGCAGGCCGGCCATCGCCGGAGCGTCATCGCCATGACCGACACCCGCCCGCGCGCGAGCTTCTGGCAGCGTTTCAACCGCATGGACGAGGGCCGCTTTGGGTATCTGCTCATCGCGCCCACCGCGCTGTTGATGCTGGTCTTCCTGGCGCTGCCGATTGGCTACTCGATCCTGATGAGCCTGAACCGGATCGAGCTGACGATCTCGCCGGACTGGAAGTTCATCGGCCTGAACAACTTCGGTGGCCTGCTGTCGGACAACCAGGTCAACGCCGCCATCCCGCGCACGCTGTTCTTCGCCGCGCTCAACGTCGTCTTCACGACGGTGCTGGCGCTGGTGTTGTCCATCGTGCTCAATGAGCCCTTCAAGGGTCGCCGCTGGGTGCGGGTGTTCATCCTGCTGCCGTGGGCGGTGGCACCCGTGGTGAGCGGGGTGATGTGGCGCTACATGTTCCACCAGAGCTACGGGTTGATCAACGCCGTGCTGCGCGCGCTCGGGCTGATCGACAAGTATGTGGTCTGGTTTGATGATCCGAGCGTTGCGCTGAGCGTGGCCGCCATCGCCAGCGCATGGAAGGCGCTGCCCTTCGCCTCGCTGATCCTGCTGGCCGCGATGCAGGGTATTCCGGAGTCGCTCTACCGGGCGGCCAAGATGGATGGCGCCAGCATCCTTCACCGTTTCTGGTATGTCACCTTCCCGCACCTGCGGCCCACGGTGATCTTCGTCGTCGTCCTGCAGATCATTGCCTCGTTGCAGGCCTTTGACCTGATCTTCACGCTGACGCGCGGCGGGCCGGGGCAGGGGACGGTGGTGCTGAATTACCTGACCTTCATCAACGCCTTTGAGCGGCTGAGCCTGGGCTCGGCGTCGGCGCTGGCGCTGGCGTTGGCAGGCTTGATCATGGTGCTGAGCGGGATTTCGCTCAGCCTCACCGTGCGGCGCACGCCGAAGGGGCAGGCCTGACATGCGACGAATGCTCTCCACCTGGGTGCGGCCCGCCCTGCTCTACGGGTTGGTGGCCTTCTTTGTCATCTGGACACTCGCGCCGGTGATCTGGATCGCCACGATGAGCGTGCAGCCCGAGATCAACTACGTCTCGGTCCCGCCGCACCTCAGCCTGAATGACTTCAGCCTGCGCTGGTACACCGAGATGCTCTCGCAGGCCGATGTGGCCGCCGCGCTCAAGAACAGCGTGATCACCTCGGTGGCGACCATGGCGTGCTGTCTGGTCTTTGGCTCGCTGGCCGCGTATGCGCTGGCGCGCCTGAAGTTCCCGCGCCGCAACCTCTTTCTCGGGGCGAGCGTGATCTCGCGCATGATCCCGTCGATGGTGCTGATCATCCCGATGTTTCTGATCATGCGCTGGCTGAATCTGCGCGACACGTATGCCGCGCTCATCATCGTCTACTCGACCTTTCTCCTGCCCTACGTGATCTGGATGCTGAAGAACTTCTTCGACCAGATCCCGGTGGCGCTGGAGTCGGCGGCCCGCATGGATGGATGCACGCGGCTGGGCGCGCTCTTCCGCGTCATGATTCCGGCGGCAGCGCCGGGCGTGGTCGCCACCGCCGTCTTCGCCTTCATCGGGGCGTGGAATGAATTTCTGTTCGGGTTGATCCTCTCCACGCGCGAGGTCACCCCGATCACTGTCAAACTGTCGGGACTGGTCAGCAGCACCTTTCACTCCGACACATCACTGGTCGCCGCCACGGGGATGCTCGCCATCCTGCCCGTCGTTGCGCTGGTCATCATCCTCAACCGCTACATCGTGCGTGGGCTGGTCGAGGGTGTGAAGTACTGAACCCGAGGAGGGTCAACCATGAGCCGAGTCTCGTTGCAGGGCGTTGCCAAATCCTTTGGTTCGGTCCAGGCGGTCAAGGATGTCACGCTCGACATCCCCGATCACGCCTTCGTCACCCTGCTTGGCCCCTCCGGCTGCGGCAAGACGACGACGTTGAACATGCTGGCCGGCCTCGAGCGCGTCTCGCGCGGCAAGATCCTGCTGGACGGCCAGGAGATCACTGACTGGGCGCCGCATGAGCGCGGGATGGCGATGGTCTTTCAGAACTATGCGCTCTACCCGCACATGGACGTGTATGGCAACATCGCCTTCTCGCTCAAGCTGAAGAAGACGCCCAAAGCCGAGATCGAGCAGCGCGTCCAGCGCGTCGCAAAGGCGCTCGAAGTGGATAAACTCCTCCAGCGCCGCATCTCGCAATTGTCCGGTGGGCAGCAGCAGCGCGTCGCGCTGGCCCGCGCCATGGTCAAGGAGCCCAAGGTCTTTCTGTTTGACGAGCCGCTGTCGAATCTCGACGCCGCGCTGCGCACGCGCATGCGCATCGAGATCAAGAAGCTGCACCAGCAGCTCAAGGCGACCTCGATCTTCGTCACGCATGATCAGGAGGAGGCCATGATCCTCTCGGATTACATCGCGGTGATGAAGGACGGCGTGGTGATGCAGTATGGCAAGGCCAACGACGTCTACCGCCGGCCCAACCACCTGTATGTCGGAACGTTCATCGGCAAGCCGCGCATGAGCATTCTGGAGGGTGAGCTGCGCGTGAGCGCAGAGGGCGGCGAGGCCGTCTTCGAGGGTGAGGACCTGCGTCTGGCCTGGCCGGGCAGCGCTGGCACAACGAACGAAGGTGTGGCCGGCGCGGTCAGCCTGGGCGTGCGTGCCGAGGACGCGCACCTGGTGCCCGCGCAGGATGCCGGGCCCGACACGCTGGTCGGCGACATCGCGCTGCTCGAACCGCTTGGCTCGGACACCTTTGTCGAGGTCGTGCGTGGCCGGCACAGCATCACCGCCCGCGTCGAGCCGGATGCCGCGGTCTTCCTCGGGGATCGGGTTGGCGTCCGCATCAACCGCGCCAAGCTGCATGTCTTTGATCGCGAGAGCGGGCTGCGGCTGGCCGTGTGAGGGTGCATGAAGATCACCGCCGTCAAGACCTTTGCGCTGACCCACCCGCTGATGCGGGCGACCGGCCCGTCGACGTATTACTACCGCTCGCGTGACACGCTGCTGATCAAGCTCGAAACAGACAGCGGCGAGGTGGGCTGGGGCGAGACCGTCATCTTCAGCGGGGTGCGGACGCTGATCGAGGAGGCGTATGCGCCGCGCCTGATCGGCGCCGACCCCGTCCGCATCCGCCCGCTCTGGCGCGCGCTGTGGGGACCCAACTTCGGCAACGGGATGGCGCTTGGTGGCGTCTCCATTGCGTTGGACGATCTGCGGGGCAAGGCGCTTGGCCTGCCTGTCGCGGAGCTGTATGGCGGCCGGCTGTGCGAGCGCGTCAAGGCGTATGCCTCGGCGATGAACTACATCGAGGGCGAGGACGCGGTCGTGCAGTATCCGCGTGAGGCGCGAGACCTGGTCGGCCAGGGCTTCCGCGCGCTCAAGATGCGCCTGGGCGGACAGCCGCTCGCGCGGGACATCGCCGTGGCGCGGGCGGTGCGCGAGGCGGTTGGCCCCGACATCGCGCTGATGGCGGATGGCAATGGCGCCTACACGTTGCCCGGCGCGATCAAGATGGGGCGCGCGCTTGAAGCACTCGATTTCGACTGGTTCGAGGAGCCCCTCCCGCAGAGCGTGCCCGAATACGCCGGCTACGAGCGTCTGGCCGAGCATCTCGACATCGCCATCGCCGCGTGCGAGGGGCTGACCTCGCGCGGCCAATTCCGCGAAGCGATTGCCCGGCGCGCGATGGACATCGTCCAACCCGATGTCTGTCTGTGCGGCGGGATCGGTGAGGCCCTCTTCGTCGCCGAGCTGGCGCGCCTGTGGGGGATCCCGACCATGCCGCATTGCTGGGCGGGTGGCCCGGTGATCGCCGCGACGGTGCACCTCGTGTCGCTGCTCCCGGATGCCTCGTGGGCGCGCAGCACCGAGGCGCCGATGGTCGAGCTGGATACGGTGGAGAATCCCTTCCGCGACCGGCTGCTGCGCGAGCCGCTCGACATCCGCGATGGCACGATCGGCGTGCCCACTCGGCCGGGTCTGGGCATCGAAGTCGACGAAGCCCAGCTCAAGACGTTCCTGCGCGGGTAATGACGCATGGGTCAGACAGCGCGCCGCCCGCTCGTCAACGCCGACTTGCTGCGGATGCGCTGGCTCGATCAACCGCGGCTGAGCGCGGACGGGCGTCGACTGGCCTACACCGAGACCTGGCTGGATGACGCGCGCGACGAACAGCGCACCGCCGTGGTCGTGGACGGCCGGCAGCAGGACGGGCAGTTGCCGGCCTGGGCGCCCGACGGCAGCGCCCTGGCGTATGCGTCTGGAGAAGCTATTTTCCGTTGGACGGCCGATGCCGCCGCGCCGGTCCGTCTGGCCGGGCTGGGCGCACCGGTCGAAGCCCTGGTCTGGTCGCCAGGGGGTGACGGGTTGGCGGCGCTGGCCGGCGGGCGGCTGTGGCGCGTCCCGGCGCAGCCCGGGCCCGCTGTCGCCCTCGCGCCGACGCTCACTGCGTTGACCGGGCTGGTGGCGCTTGGAGATGGCAGCTGGTGCGTTGTGCAGCCCGCCGCGGGTGGGGCGTCGAGCGCGCTGTGGCGCGTGCGCGCGGATGCCGCGCCGGAGCCGTTGCTGCACTTTGGTGGCCCGATCCGCGCCGTGGCGGCCGCGCCCGATGTGAGCGCGCTGGCCTTCATCGCCCATGCGCAGGGGGTGGCACCGGGGGCCAATTTCGGCGTGCACGTCCTCGACCTGCGCGCCGGCCAGGTCCGCGAGCTGACTGCTGGATGGGATCATTGCGTTGGGCTTTCCACGCGCAGCGATGACCTGCGCGGGATCGCGCCCCCCGAGCTGGTCTGGGTGGGCGCGGGTGACGCCGCGCGGCTGTATTTCCTCTTTGCGGACGGCGGTGCCAGCCATGTCGCCCGGGTCGGGCTGAGCGGGCGGCCGCAGCCGATCAGCAGCGGCCTCAGCGCCAGCCTCGCCTTCGATGTCGCGGCGGGGGCCGATGTCCTGGCCGTCGTGGTCGCGACGGCGCTCGATCCCGGTGAGGTGGTGCTGTGCGACCGCGACGGCGCGGGGGCCCGCCGCGTCACGGCGGCCAATGCCGGCTGGCGCGCCGAAGTCACGCTGAGCGCCCACCAGCCGCTGGAGGTCGTCGCGGGCGATGGCACACGCCCGCAGGCCTGGCTGCTGCGCCCCCCGCACCTGCGGCCGGGTGAGCGCGCGCCGCTTCTGGTCGAGATCCATGGTGGACCGCACTATGCGTTGGGCGAGCGCTTCTCGTTTGAGTTTCAGCGGCTGGCCGCGCGCGGCTATGCCGTGCTGTTCACCAACCCGCGCGGGAGCCAGGGCTATGGCGAGGATTACGCCACCGCCATCCGCGGCGCGTGGGGGGGTCTCGACGCGCAGGATGTGCTTGCCGCGATCGAGGCGGCCTGCGCGTTGCCGTGGATCGACGCCGGCCGGGTCGCCCTGACCGGTGTGAGCTACGGCGCCTGGCTCACGCATGTGCTGATCGGCCGCTCGGACCGCTTTCGGGCCGCGGTGACCGAGAACGGGCTCAGCGATCTGCGCCTGAATTTCGCCAGCACGCAGAACCAGGCCTTCTGGGTCTGGGAGATGCGCGGCACCCCGGATGAGGTCCCCGAACGTTATGCGGCGCTCTCACCGGTCGCGCGCGCGGACGACATTCACACGCCGCTGCTGATGATTCACGCCGAGCAGGACGTCAACTGCGTCATCGCGCAGTCGGAAGTGCTGCATGAGGCACTGCGCGCGCGGGGCCGGACCAGCGCGCTGGTGCGCATCCCGGGCGAGGGGCATCTGATGAACCTGCTGGGCACGCCGCGGCACCGCGCCCAGCGCACCGAGGCCCTGGATGCCTGGCTGGCACGGCACCTTTGAGGGCCGGCGGAGGGGACATGACACAACAACGATTCACAGGCAAGGTCGCGCTGGTCACCGGCGCGGGACGCGGGATGGGCCGGGCGGTTGCGCTGACCCTGGCGCGCGAGGGCGCGAGCGTCGTCGTCAACGATGTGCAGGCCGCGGCCGCGGAGGCCGTCGCCGCCGAGATCACCGCCGCGGGCGGACGCGCCCTGGCCGTTGCGGCCGATGTGCGGGACGCCCGCGCCGTGGACGCCATGGTGGCGCGCGCAATATCTATTTTCGGAACGTTGGATATTCTTGTCAACAACGCCGGCATCCTCGGCAATACGCGGCCGGCCGAGGAGATCCCGGTCGAGGAGTGGGAGGCGCTCATGGCGATCAACGTCACCGGCGTCTTCAACTGTGCCCGGGCCGTGCTGCCGATTCTCAAGGCCAAGCGCTCGGGCAAGATCGTCAACGTCTCCTCGTCGGCCGGGCGTAGCACCAGCACGTTTGGCGGCGCGCACTACACGACATCGAAGGCGGCGGTGCTCGGCCTGACGCGCCATCTCGCGCGCGAGGCGGCGCCCTTCAACATCAACGTAAACGCCACGGCGCCGGGGAGCATGGACACCGAGATGGTGCGCGAGCGCGCCAGCCCCGAGCGCATCGAGGCCGCCCAGCGGAGCATCCCGCTCGGGCGGCTCGGCACCCCGCAGGACCAGGCCAATCTGGTGGCCTTTCTGTGTTCCGAGGAAGCGAGTTACATCGCCGGCGCCACCATCGACCTGAACGGCGCCGACCTGCTGTTGTGATCCGTGTTGAACAAGGAGTGACATGACCATCCAAGTTTTTCAAGCCGACACCTTTCATCTGCTGGCCCCGTATGCGTTCGAGCGCGAGCAGATCACCCGCTACGGGGCGGAGTTTGTCGTCGCCGACTGCCTCACCGATGACGAGCTGATCGCCCAGGCGGGAAACGCCGAGATCATCCTGCTGGCCTGGCGCGGCGTCGTCACCCCGCGCGCGATGGACGCCCTGCCGCGCCTGCGCCTGATCGTGCGCTGGGGGGTCGGGTTTGATCAGATCGACGCGGTCGCGGCGACGCAGCGCGGGATCGCCGTGGCCAACGCGCCGTCATATGCGAGCGAGGAGGTGGCCGAGCAGGCCATCGCCCTGATGATGGCCGCCGGCCGTCGGGTGGCCTGGTTCCATGACCGCATGCGCCGCGACGAGTGGCCGAGCGCGCAAACGAACAAGATCCATCGCATCAAGGGCCGCACGCTGGCGCTGATCGGGGCGGGGCGCATCGCGGCGGCCACAGGCTGGCGCGCGCGCGGCCTGGGGATGAACGTCATCGCCTACGACCGGTATCTCTCCGCAGAAGCCATCCAGCACCTCGGCTTCGAGCCGGTGTCGTTCGAGGATGCCCTGTCCCGCGGTGACTACGTCTCGGTGCATGTGCCGCTCAATCCCGAGACCCGCCACCTTATCGACGCGCAGGCATTGGCGCGCATGCAACCGGGGGCCTTTCTCATCAACACCAGCCGCGGTGGGGTGATCGATCAGGCGGCGTTGACCGATGCGTTGGCGCACGGGCGAATTGCCGGGGCCGGGCTGGACGTGTATGAGACCGAGCCCCTGCCGGCCGGCGACCCGATGCGGCGGCTGGAGCACGTCACGCTTACCCCGCACATGGCGGCGTATTCCGAGGAGAGCTGGCACGGGTTGCGCGTCGAGATGTGCGACACGGTGCGGCAGTGGATCGAGGGCAGCTGGGCGACGTCGGTGGTCAACCCGCAGGTGCGTTCGCGCCTGCGCCCGCGCCAGGGCTAGCCCGGGGCGTCCGGCGGGCGCGGCTGGGAAAATCCTTCAAGTAAGAGTAAGATGGGCGTCTGTGGCGCAACGCCGAATAGTTGCGCGCCATACGCCCATTCGATTCGCACATTCATTGAAGGAGATTCCCCTGTGAACACCCAGACGTCTTCCCGGTTGATCGCCCTCGCCGCAGGTGCGGCCCTGGCGCTCACCGCGTGCGGGCCCGGTGCCGCGGCCCCGGCCGCCACCAGCGCGCCCGCCAAGCCCACCAAGCTGACCGTGCTGTGCACCGTCACCGAGGATTGGTGCGTCGCCCAGACCAAGGCCTTCGAGGCCAAGACGGGCATCAAGACCACCTTCACCCGGCTGAGCTCGGGCGAGGCGGCCACCAAGCTCAAGGCCACCGCCAGCAACCCCGAGTACTCGGTGTGGTGGGGCGGCCCGGCCGATGGCTTCGTCCAGGCCAAGGGCGATGGCACGCTGGCCGCCTACAAGTCGCCGAACGCGGCCAAGATCCCGGACAAGGCCAAGGATCCGGATGGCTTCTGGACCGGGGTGTATGTCGGGGCGCTGGGCTTCTGCTCGAACAAGGTCGAGCTGGACAAGCTGGGCCTGCAGCCGCCGACCTCGTGGGACGACCTGCTGAATCCCAAGCTGAAGGGCAAGTTCTCGGTCGCGCACCCGGCCACGTCCGGCACCTCCTACACGATGGTGTGGACGCAGGTCGTTTTGCGCGGTGGTGAGGACAAGGCCTTCGAGTTCCTGACCAAGCTGCACCCGCAGGTCTCGCAGTACACCAAGAGCGGCGCCGCGCCCGCGCAGGCCGTCGGCCGGGCCGAGGCCGTGGTGGGCGTGGTCTTCTCGCATGACTGCGTCGCCGCTGTCGATGCCGGTTTCAAGGATGTGGTCGTGAGCTTCGCCAAGGAAGGCACCGGCTACGAGATCGGCGCGATGGGCCTGGTCAAGGGCGCGCCGGAAGAGGCTGCCGCCAAGATGTGGATCGATTGGGCGCTGACCGCCGAGGCCCAGGAGATCGGGCCGACGGCCAAGGCCTATCAGCTTCCGACCAACCCGGATGCCAAGGTCTCGGATCGCTCGGTCAAGCTCTCCTCGGTGAACCTGATCGACTATGACTTCGTCAAGGCCGGTCAAGCCAAGAAGGGCATCACGACCAAGTTCGAAGAGGCGATCGCCGCCCAGCCGAAGTAGGCCCGGGAGGCAACGCCTGCAACCGTAGAAATCGGGCATGCTGGCGCGCGGACAGCCGCGCCAGCGTGCCCGTTGTTGTTTCGTCACCCCGGAGGGGCGTATGCTGAAACGGCGCGCCATCGATCCGACCCTCGCGTTTGGCCTGATCTTCGCGATTCTCTTTGTCGCGATTGCGATCGTCTATCCGCTCGTGCGCGTGCTGGGCACGGCCTTTGAGCCGGCGGCCGGTCCGTATTTCGAGCGCTTTCTGCTGCGACCGACCTTTCAGACCATCATCGGCCGCACGGTCGTGTTGGGATTGACCGTTGGTCTTGCCGGAACGCTGCTGGGCTTCCTGTGGGCGTTTGTGCAGGCCCGCGTCGCCGCTCCGGCCTGGCTCAAGCGCGTGCTGCACCTCATCGCGCTGGTCCCCAGCGTCAGCCCGCCCTTTGCCGTGGCGATCTCGATGATCGTGCTGTTCGGCCGGCGCGGCATGATCAGCTATGGCCTGTTTGGCATCGAGGGCAATGTGTACGGTCTGCCCGGGATGACGGTCGTCATGGCGCTGTCCTTCTTCCCCGTTGTGTATCTCACGATGGTTGGGTTGATGCGCGCGCTGGACCCGGCCATGGAGGAGGCGAGCGCGAATCTGGGTGGGAGCAAGGTGCGCACCTTCCTGCGGGTGACCATGCCGATGCTGCTGCCCGGACTCGCCAGCTCCTTCCTGCTGCTGTTCGTCGAGGCCATCGCCGACCTGGGCAACCCGTTGACGATTGGCGGCGACTATGTGGTGCTGTCGGCGCGCTTGTTCATCGCCATCAGCGGGGAGTACGACCTGCTGGCCGCCGCAGTGCTGGCCGTGATCCTGATCGTGCCGGCGCTGGGCGTGTATCTGGTGCAGAAGTATTTTGCGGATCGCGCCTCGGTGGTCTCGGTGACGGGCAAGCCGGCCGGCTCCGTGGCGCTGGTGACGGATTGGCGTGTGCGCTGGCCGCTGCTCGCGCTAAACGTCTTCATCGCCGCCTTCATCGCGCTGGTCTACGTGACCATGATCGCAGGCGCCTTCACGCGCCTGCTCGGGATCGACAACTCGTTCACGCTGAACAACTTCAGCTACGTGCTGTCCGGCCTCGGCAGCGAGGCCATGCTGGATACCACGCGCCTGTCGGCCTATTCGACCGTCATCGCCGGCTTCCTCGGCATGCTGATCGCCTTCCTGGTCGTGCGGATGAAGTTCTTTGGCAAGGGCCTGCTCGACTTCGGCACGATGCTCGGCATCGCGGTGCCGGGGACGATTTTTGGCATCGGCTACCTGTTGGCCTTCAATGACCCGACCCGCGTCGCCGGGTTCACGCTCATCCCCAAGCTCACCGGTGGGCAGGCGCTGCTGGCGGGCGAGCTGGCCATCATCATGGTCTTCATCGTGCGCAGCACGCCGGCCGGGTTGCGCGCCGGGGTCGCGGCGCTGCAGCAGATCGACCCCAGCCTCGAAGAGGCCTCGGTCTCGCTGGGGGCCAACCGGGCGGTGACCTTTGGCCGCATCACGCTGCCGCTCATCCGGCCGGCCTTTCTGTCCGGCCTGGTGTATGCCTTCGCCCGCAGCATGACGACGATCAGCGCGGTGATCTTCCTCACCACGCCCGAAACCAAGATCATGACACAGCAGATCTACGCCGAGACCGATGCCGGGCGCTTTGGCAATGCCTTCGCCTACATCGTCATCCTGATCGGCATCGTCCTGCTCGTGATCGCCCTCTTGCAGACCTTTATTGGCCTCGCGACCGGCGCCGAACGGCGCGTCAAGTCGGAGAACTGACATGACCAAAGCTGGAACCCTCATCCTCGAGAACGTCACCAAGGAGTTCAAGACCCCCGAAGGCCGCATGGTCAAGGCCGTCGACGCGGCTTCGCTCACCATCCAGCCCGGCGAGTTCCTGACGCTGCTCGGCCCGTCGGGCTGCGGCAAGACGACGACGCTGCGCATGATCGCCGGCTTCGAGTTTCCCTCGAGCGGGCGCATCGTGCTGGATGGTCGAGACATCGCCATGGTCCCGCCCGACAAGCGCGAGATGGCGATGGTCTTTCAGTCCTACGCCCTGTTCCCACACCTGACCGTGTACGAGAACGTCGCGTATGGCCTGCGCATCCGGCGCCAGTCGAACGAGGCCATCCGGCAGAAGGTGCTCAGCACGCTGTCGATGGTTGGCCTGGAGGGCAAGGAACGCCGCCGCCCCTCGGAGCTGTCGGGCGGCCAGCAGCAGCGCGTGGCGCTGGGGCGCGCAATGGCCATCGAGCCGCGCGTGCTGCTCTTCGATGAGCCGCTGTCGAACCTGGATGCCAAGCTGCGCGTCAGCCTGCGCTCGGAGATCCGCCGCCTGCAGAAGCAGCTCGGCATCACCAGCGTCTACGTGACGCACGACCAGGCCGAGGCCATGGCGCTGTCGGACCGCATCGTGGTGATGAACGCCGGGCGCATCGAGCAGGCCGATACGCCGGACGCGATCTACGCCCGGCCGGCCAATCGCTTCGTCGCCGACTTCATCGGGCGGGCCAATGTCCTGCCGGTCGAGGTGCTCGGCGTCGGGGCAGGCGGCGCAGATGTGCGCCTCGCCGGTGAGACGCATACCGGGCTGCCGTGCGATCCCGCGGTCAAGGCTGGCGGATCGGCTCACATCGTGGTGCGCCCGCAGGCCATGCAGGTCGGCAAGGGCGGGGCGGGCCTGCCGGCCCGGGTGCGCAGCGCCACCTACCTCGGCAACATGGTCGAGTATGAGCTGAGCTGGGGCGAGCACACCCTGATCGTCGAGGACTACAGCGTCATCCCAGGCGGCGCGCTTCGAGAGGGCGAGGAGGCGCGCTGGACGTTCGCGCCGAGCCGCGCCTACGTGCTGCCCGCCTAACGCACGTTTCGGATCCGCCGCACCAGCACGGTGCCGAGCACGAAATAGATCACCGCCAGGATGAAGATGGCGGTGTAGCCCAGGTTTGGCATGCCCTGCGCCGCGCCGACGATCTGGAAGTTGTCCAGCACCGTCCCGGCGATGGGCGTGCTGATCACCTGCGGCAGGGTGAAGGCGACGTGCCAAACGCCCATGTCCTTGGCATAGTCATCGTCCGAGGGCAGCGTGTCGCTTGCCAGCGCCCAATCCACGGCCGTGTAGGCGCCGAAGCCCAGGCCAAAGACGATGCCCATCACCACGGCCAGGTTCATGTTGGCGCGGAAGAGGAAGACGATGGGGACGACGGCTTGCAGGATCGACGAGGCGTAGACGACCTTCTTGCGCCCGACCTTGTCCGACATCGCGCCCGCCACGAGCGAGGACAGCACCGCGCCGATCAGAAGCGCCATGATGAAGAAGGTCGTGGCGGTCTCGGCGTTGTCGGCCACGCGCGAGCCGAACAACGTAAAGTCCTTGATCACATCGCGGAAGAAGAACTGCAGGAACTCCTGCACGGTGAAGGTGCCCATCGTCATCAGCAGGCGGGTGAAGAACACCCAGCGGAAGTCGTGGTGCTTGAGCGGGTCATACAGCCCGGCCAGGAAGGCCTTCCAGGTGATGGGCGGTGGGCGGCGGGTGACGGGCGGCTCCTTGACGAAGATCAGGGTGACCAGCATGCTGACAAACATCAGTGCGGCCAGGAAGTAGTAAATCGACGTGATGTTGGTGACGCCATTCACCGTGAACAGCAGCGCGCTCACGCCGCCGACGAAGTTGCCCAGCATGTTCATCAGCCCCAGCCAGCCCGAGGCGCTGCCACGCTGTTCCTTGGGCACGACGTCGGGGATCAGCGCGGAGAAGGGCGCAGTGGCGACGTTGTTCCAGAACTCCACCCACATGAAAGCGGCGATGTAGAGCGGGAGGGAACTCAGATCGTTGTCCCGTGGGAAGTGCGCGAGCCCGAACAGGCCGACGATGTTCATCAGCGTGCCGAGCACCACCCAGGGCATGCGCCGTCCCCAGCGCGTGACGATGCGATCGCTCAGCGCGCCGAAGACCGGCGCGACCAGCATGCTGACCAGCGCGCCGATGGCCAGCACGACGCTGAGCGTGCGGCCCTTGACCTCATCCCCGCCGATGCGCAGGGCCTGCGCGGGCAGCGTCGTGATCAGGATCGCCGTCCAATGCGCGTTCGTCCCGAACCAGAACACGGACAGCATGGCCTGGCGAAAGGCACTCAGGCGGGGGCGGGGGGCGTCGTGGGTCATGGCTTGATTTGCGCCGGCCACACGGGCCGGTCAGGCCTCGGGCGTGGAGGGAGGCGTGGAGGGAGGCGTGGAGGGGGGCGTGGGGGTGGGGGGTGGCGCGGCGTCGCGCAATTGCTTCGGTGGGCGGGCCGGCCGGGGCGGGCGCGGGGTGCGGGCTTCGCGGCGTTTGACCAGCTCGGCGGCGATCTGCCGGCCGCGCTGCAGCGCGCCTTCGTAGAGCTGCTTTGACATTGCGGCGGTCACTTCCTGGCCCGTCGCGCACCAGCGCATCACGGCCTCACCGGCCGCGTAGGTTCCTGCAAAAGCCACGCCGACCTTGGGCACGATGCCGAGCCCCGGGATCAGGCCGATCAGCCCGCGTGCGACCTGGCGAAAGAGAAAGCCGCCCCCGATCACGCCGGCGATCTGCGGCATGATCTGCTTGAAGTCGGCGTTCATGCCCATGGCCAGCGCGATCTTGTAGGACATCAACCCCTGGTTCTTGGTCAGCACGAACATGTCGGCGACGTTGAGCGGGACGTTGGCGATCGGGTTGATCTCGACCAGCCCGGAGGTCAGGCTGTAGGCGGCATTTGCCGCGGCCGTCTCCTCGATCAGGCTGCGCGAAACCGGGTCGCGGAAGGCGGGCAGGAAGCGCGCCAGCGCCAGCTCGTCGACGGTCTTGAGCGCCCGGATGGCCTTGATCAGGCTGCGGGTGGCAAAGGCGTCCGAGAGCGCAGAAGGCTGCGCAGCAGCGGGATTCGCCTCGACCAGCGGCGCGATGGGGGCTGGCAGCCAGCGTTGGCGCATCGCGCCCTCGATGGCGTCGGTGAAGGCGATGACGGTCGGGGTCTTGGTCGCTTGCAGGCGGGCGAAGAGCGCCAGCTCTTCGGTGTTGGGGTCCGCCTCGCGGGTGACGATGACGACGATGCTGGCCCGCAGCGCGCTGGCCTCGCCGTCCCGGTCCCCGAGCGAGATGCTGCGGGTGACCCGGTCATGCGGCCGCTCGTGCGCGCGCGGGCCGCGATACAGCAGGCTGGCCAGGTAGTCGACCAGCGCCGGGTCGCGGCTGACAAAGGCGAGGTCGAAGGGTTTCTCCGCCGCGGCCCGGATCGGGCGGACGTCGATCTGGCGCAGCACATTCAGCACCGCGCCGACCGAACCGCCCCCGAGCAAAGACGATACCGAAAGGGTGGGCATGCGTCGTGGCAGGCCGACTACTTCTTCGCTTCTTCGGCGCTGGCCTTGTCGTCGTCGCCCTGCATGCCCTTGCGGAACTCGCGGATGCTCTTGCCCAGCTCGCCGCCGATGCGGCCGATGCGCCCTGCGCCGAAGAGCAGCACAACGATGAGCAGGATGACGATGATCTCGGTCGGTCCAAGTGTTGGCATTCTGATCTCCTCCGCGGCGATTATCCTACAGGATGCCGCTTCACGGCCGTTCTTGGTTTCGTATAATCTGCGCCCATGATCAAGCATTTTGCCAAGCCCCTCAACGCCCTCTTGATCTTTGTCCCGATTGCCCTGATTGCCGAGCTCGCCCACGCCAACCCCATGCTGGTCTTTATCGCGGCCGCGCTGGCGGTCGTGCCGCTCTCGGGCATTCTCGGCGACGCGACCGAGGAGCTGGCTGGCCGCACCGGGCCGCGCATCGGCGCGCTGATCAACGCCACGCTGGGCAATGCCGCCGAGCTGATCATCACCGTGCTGGCGCTGCGAGAAGGACTCTATGACCTGGTGCGCGCCTCGATCACCGGTTCGATCATCGGCAACATCCTGCTCGTGGCGGGTGCCAGCCTGATCGTGGGTGGGCTCAAGCATGGCACCCAGCAGTTCAATCGCCGGGATGCCGGGCTGAATGCGACGCTGCTGATCGTGGCCGCGATGGTGCTGGCGGTGCCCTCGATCTTCTCCTTCGCCATCGAGCCAAACCGCGCCAATGTCGACACGCTCAGTCTGCTCACGGCGGGGTTGATCATCATCGTTTACGTGCTCAGCCTGGTCTTTGGCATGACGGCCAAACACGCCGAGCCCGTCACGCGCGGCCCGGCGCACGTGCCACATTTCCCGATGCGCACGGCGATCGTGCTGTTGATCGTTTCGACGGTTCTGATCGCGCTGATGAGCGAGTTCCTGGTTGGCGCCGTCGAGCCGATGGTCAAGCAGATCGGGATCAGCGAGCTCTTTGTCGGCGTCATCCTGGTGCCGATCATCGGCAACGTCGCCGAGCATGTGGTCGCGATCGAAGTCGCTGCGAAGAACAAGATGGACCTGACCATGGGCATCGCGGTCGGCTCATCGCTTCAGGTGGCGCTGTTTGTCGCGCCGCTGCTGGTCTTCATCAGCCTGTTCTTCGGGCGCGTGCTCGACCTCGAGTTCACCAACTTCGAGGTGATCGCGTTGCTGGCCTCCTCGATCATCGCCGCCTTTGTCTCGCTGGATGGCGAGACAAACTGGCTGGAGGGCGTGCTGCTCGTCGCGCTCTACCTGATCCTGGCCGTGGCCTTCTTCTTCCTGCCGACGATGCCCGGCCTCGCGCACTAGGCCGCTGTCGCGAGCAGGACGCGGAAGGGGACGCCGCTGGCCTCGGCCCAGATGTCGCGGGCCTCACCCAGCACGTCCAGCAGCACGCCGTGCTCGTCCGGCGCGCGCGTTTGCAGCAACTCCAGGTTTTGGAAGAGCAGGACGTAGCCGTGCGCGGGCTGCCACGAGAAGTCGGTCAGGCAATCGCGCAACGCATCCCAGTTGAAACCAAAGTAGGCGGGGAAGCGGCAGGCCTGGTAGATGGCGTGCAGCAGCGTGACCTTGTTGAAGACCGGTGCGCGGTCGACGCGCGTCGCAAACCAGCCGGCCTTCTGGAAGGCGGCGGCCAGCGCCTCGCTCTCGAACAGCGCGCGGGACGTCGTCGTGATCAGTTCGGCGCGCGGATCGGCCAGCTGGCGGAGCAGGCGCTCGGCATCGGTGCGGGTGGGGGTGGCGGCGCTCATTTGACGCGGATGAAGGTGTCGTAATGATCGGGCGTGTAATAGGCTTCGCCGTCGCGCCCGAGGATCAGACGTTGCGGGCCGACCGCGCTCAGGCCGGGCGTGCGCACAACGTATTCATGATAGTAGCTGCTGTCGCTCTTGACGGGCAGCAGCCGTTCGCGGTTCTGGAAAACCACGCCGTCGTTCGGGTGCGGGTCCTTGATCCCGGCGGCGATGCGGTCAAAGACGGGTTTCAAGTCGATGTCGCCCTGATACGCCAGCCGGCCGTCGACGTCGTAAATCTTCTGATTGCGCATCAGATACGGGTTGCTGGTGGGCGTTGCGCGGGCGCTGGTGGTCGGGGTCGCGGTCCGGGCGTTCGCGCCGACGGTCGCTGTTGGCGCGGTGGCCGGCCGGCTTGGGGTAGGCACAACCGTCGGGGTGGCGGCCCGGGCAACGGGCGTGGCCGCGGCGGTCAGCGAGCTCGCCTGCGAGAGGGCGAACAGCGCGCCGACGCCGCACAGCAGCAGCACGACGAGCGCGCCGATGCCGGCGATGAGCGCCCAGCGGGGCAGCGATGTGGGTTTGTTGTTTGTCATCGGGGGTTGATTATCGCGGCCAGGAAGTCGGCGACCTGCTCTGCGATGTCGGCGTTGCGGGTGAGCGAGATGTGGCCCAGCCCTTGCGTCTCGACCAGGCGCGACCCGGGCACGGCGGCGGTGATGGCCTCGGCCTCATCAAAGCCGATCACGGCATCCTGGCGGTCGTGAAACAGCAGGGTCGGCAGCGCGATGCGCTCGCCCCAGCGCGAGATGGTGAATTGATCGATCGATGCCCCGAAGCGCCGCTCGAAGGCGCGCTCGAAATCGGCGGTGCGGGCGGCATCCCACTGCATGGCTTTGGCCGTTTGGCGAAGCGGATACGCCGGCCCCGAGCTTGCGCCCAGGGTGACCACTGCGCGCCAGCCCGGCGGGGGTGCGTGGGCGGCCAGCCACAGCGTCGACAGCCCGCCAAACGAGTGCCCGATCCCGGCCACGCAGTTGCCGGCCAACGCCGCAGCCTCACGCAGGGTTGCGGCGGCGTCGACGACGTTGAGCAGCTCCCCCTCGGACGCGCCGTGCGCGGGGAGGTCGACGCCGATCACGCGGAAGCCGCGCGCCAGCAGCGGTTCGACCAGCCGGCCCAGCCGGCCGGCCTGCATCTCCCAGCCATGCGCCAGCGTCACCGCGGGCCAGGCCGGATCCCCCCAGGCGTATGCGGCGATGTGGATCGGCGGGCCCTCGACGCCGCGCCCCTCGGGATCGCCCAATCCGCCATGCCGTAGAAACTGGCGACGGGTGAAGTGGAGCGGTTGTGCGCTTTCCAGGATGCGCAGGTCGCGCGGCGAGCGGTCGCGCAGGTTGGGGCGGCAGAAGGCGTCGACGCTGTCGTCGCCGGTCACGGTGTTCATCGATGCGGAATCGGTGGTCATATCTGAAAGGCGAAGGCAGCGACCAGCAGCCCCAGCAACAGCCAGCGGCCGGCGCCGCGGGTCACGCCGCCCAGCCCGCCGATGACCTGCGGCAACCAGCACAACGTAAAAAGAAAGGCGCCGACGGTGTGCCGGGCGGCCACCAGCGTCGCAACGCCCAACGCGGTGCCCCCCTGCCAGAGAAGCGGCCAGGGTCCGGATCGCAGGCCCGCCCAGGCCACGCCCACGCCGACGCCGAGCGCGAGCTGGACCAGGGTCGGCGCGGCACCGCCGCTCAGCGCGATCCCGAGCCAGAAGGGCAGGCTGATCTCGACCGCCCCCATGTCCAGCGCGGCCAGGGTGCGCGCGGCGCGCCCTCCACGCGCCAGCAGGACAAGCTGCGGCGCGAAAAGCGCGAGCACGGTCAGGACCAGCGCGAGCGGGTTGAGCGCCCAGGCCAGCAGCAGGGCGAGGCCGAAGGCGGCCGCGGCCCCGGCCACCAGCGCGCCGACCTGCGGCCAGGCCACGGCGCTGACAAACGCGCGGAATTTGCCACCGGTGACGGAAAGCGCCTCCGCTCCCGAGCCCGCCTCGGTGTAGGGCAGGCGCGGCAGGGGTTCGCCCGTTTGCCAATCCCGCCAGCGCGCCCGCAACGGCGCCCAGTCGGTGTCGATCAGGGCGGCGCGCCAGAACTGCCAGGCCGCGACACAGGCCAGCCCGAGCGCGAGGGCCAGCGCGGTCGGCAGCGCGCGGCCGGCCATGGCGATGACGCCACAGCCCAGCGCGGCGGCAGGGGCCGCGAGACGCGCGGCGCGGGAGAGGGGGGTCAACATGTCACGGGGTGGGGGCCGGGCGCTGCCCGGTCAGCAGCCAGGCGAGGGCGGCATCGAGTTGCGGATCGCGCCCGAGCCGGCTGTCCTCGGCGCTGCGCGCCACGATGAGGTCGGGGACGATCCCCGCGCCCTGCACGGCGCGGTCGTTGGGCGTGTACCAGCGCTCGATGGTGACGCGCAGCTGCGCGCCGTTGGTAAGTGTCTCCGGACGTTGGACGCTGCCCTTGCCAAAGGTGGTCTCGCCCAGCACCTGCCCGCGTCCGCGGTCCTGGACGGCGCCGGCGACGATCTCGGCGGCGCTGGCGGTGCCGCCATTCACCAGCACGACCAGCGGTATGTTCTGCGCCAGGCCACGCGCAGTGGTGTTGGATTGCCGGCGGTTGCCGGACGGGTCGCGCTCGATCAGAAAGGCGCCTTCATCCAGAAACAGATCGCCGACCTCGATGGCCTGCGTGAGCAGCCCACCCGGGTTGTCGCGCAGGTCGAGGATCAGGCCGCGGGGCTTTTTGGCCAGCACCTCGTTCAGCTGCGTTTCCAGCTGCTGGCGGGCGTTGGCGCTGAAATCGAACAGGCTGACGTAGGCGATCGCGTCGCTGCCGCTGCCGATCAGGCGGGCGCTGACGAGCGGGATGACGATGGTGGCGCGGGTGACGGTGATCAGAATCGGCCGCGGCTCGCCCTCCCGCCGCAGGTGGAGCGTGACCGGTGTGCCGCTGCGGCCGCGGATGAGGGCGGCGACCTCGGTCGCGCTCAGCGCGGACACCTTCACGTCATCGACCCGCTCGATGGAGTCGCCACTGCGCACACCGGCGCGGCTGGCCGGCGAGCCCTCGAAGACGCGCACGATCTGGATGGCCGCGCCATTGACCGAGCGCAGGGTCGCGCCGATGCCCTCGAAACTCCCGCCGATGTCATCGCTCAGCATGCGCGCGTATTTCGGCTCGACGTAGGCGGTGAAGTCATCGCCCAGCGTCGCAACCATCCCGCGAATCGCGCCGTTGGTCAGCGTGGCGTTGTCCGGGAGCTGGCCGAACCACTCGCGGTCGAGCACGCCGAGCGCTTCCTGCATCAGCGCCGCGTCCACGCCGCGCTGCGGCGCGGCCGGCCGCACCTGCGGGGCCAACGCCAGCCCAACGCCCAGCCCGAGGCCAAAGAGCAACAGACCGGCGGCGACCCGGCCGAGTGTGCGGCGGCGCGTGGAGGTGTCTTTCATGGCGTGCCGGCCGGGAAGAGCAACCCGTAGGCCGTCGTGATCGGGTCGATGCCGCTGTCGGGTTTGACCTCGACATCCGGCATCAGCCCGACGCCATCTATCGAACGACCGTTGGGCGTCAGCCACTTGGCAAAGGTCACGTGCACCGAGGAGCCATCGCTCAGGTCATAGACATACTGGGCCGAGCCCTTGCCATATGTTTTCGTACCGATCAGCCGCGCCCGACCGTGGTCCTGCAGCGCCCCGGCGACGATCTCCGATGCGCTGGCCGAGTTGCCATTCACCAGCACCATGACGGGCTCGGTCGGCACCAGACCACCGCCCGTTGCGCGGAAGCTGACATCGCTGCCGCTGTTGCGGCGCTCGAACAGGATCACGCCCTCGGGGATGAATTCGCTGGCGACCTCGATCGAGACGCCGAGCAGGCCGCCGCCGTTGTTGCGCAGGTCGAGGATCCAGGCCGATGCGCCGGCCGCGCGCAGCTCGCCAATGGCCTGACGCACCTCGCGGCTGGTGCGCGCGGTGAAGCTGTTGATCACGATCAGCCCGGCCTTGCTCTCGCGCGTCCCGGTGATGACGCGCCAGTCCACGCTGGGGATCTCGATCACCGCCCGCGTGATGGTGAAGGTCAATTGCTCCGGGCCGCGCGCCAGCAGCAGCGTGACGGGCACGCCCACCTCGCCGCGGATGCGCAGCAGGACCTCGTTCAGGTCGGGGTTGCGCGGGACGGGCACGCCATCGACGCTGAGCAGCAGGTCGCCGGCCTGCACGCCGGCGCGTTCGGCGGGCGTGCCGCGGATCGGGGTGAGGGCGATGACGCCATCGGCGTTGACGGCCAGCGTGGCCCCGATCCCGCCAAAGGCGCCGCTCTGCTGATCGCGTTCGAGCGAGCGCGAGCGCGGCTCGATGAAGATCGAGTAGGGGTCCTTGAGCGTGCCCATCGCGCCGCGGATGGCGCCGTAGTTGCGCAGCGTATCCGTCGGCACTTCACCGACAAAGCTCTCGCGCACCTTGGACCAGGCTTCGTCCAACAGCAGGGGCGCGGAGGAGGTCGGATAGGGCGTGGGGATGGGCGTGGCGAAGGCGGGTCGGGCCGCGGGCTGCGACAGGCCGCGCAGCGACCAGCCGGCGACGAGCATGGCGGCACTCCACACCATCACGAGGGCGAGCAGGGCCAGAAAACGTCTAACGCTCACAATCCTACAGCTCGGTGGGGGCGTCGATGAAAAACGTCTCCAGCCCGAAGCGCGCCGCGACGTGTTTCTGCAACGCCTTGACGCCGACGGTCTCGGTGTTGTAGTGCCCACCATAGATCACGTTGATCTGGCGCTCCGCCACCTGCTGATACCAGGTGTGGCTGGTCTCGCCGGTCACGAGCGTGTCGGCGCCGGCCGCGAGGGCCTCGTCGATCAGCGTCACGCCAAAGCCGCTGCACACCGCGACGCGCTTCGCCGTCGGCGGATTGGGGCCGCCGTGGCCCTGCACCAGGTTGCCCTCACCGATCTCATCGCGCAGGCGGGTGTAAACGTCGCCGAGCGGGAGGGGGCTTGGATACTCCCCGATGAAGCCAATGGGCAGTCCCTTGTACAGCCCCCACGGCTCGATGTTGCCCAGCCCCAGCATGCGCGCGAGCTGGATGTTGTTCCCGACCTCGGCGTGCGCGTCGAGGGGGATGTGCGAGGCATACAACCCGACCCCGCTCGTGATCAGGGTGCGGATGCGGGCGAAATGCGGGCCGACCAGCTGCAGGTGCTGCGACCAGAACAGGCCATGATGGACGATCAACAGGCCGGCCCCGCCGGCGGCCGCAGCTTCAAAGGTCGCCAGACAGGCGTCGACGGCAAAGGCGACGCGGGTGACTTCCGGGGCGCCCTGCACCTGGAGGCCGTTGTTGCTCGCGTCGGAATAGCGGGCGACTTCCAGATACTGGTCGAGGTGGCGGACAAGATCGGCGGTGAGCATGCCGGGATTGTACGCGCCGGCCGCATCCGCCCGGCCCGGAATCTGCCCACCTGGCGGGCTTCCGCTGGCCGGCTGGCCGGCGCTCTCCACACCCGCGCGGGCTACGCTGTCCTGCACGGCGGGCTGCGGCCCGTGGGCGTAAAATCAACGCGTTGTGGAGTGTCCCCTGTCCCCGCACGGCGCGCCACCCCGGTGGTCGTCGTCAACGAGGTTCCCTCCCATCGAAAACCTGAATCGGAGGCCAGATCTACGATGAAAGAGTATGCGACCGAGAAGTTGCGCAATGTTGCGCTGCTGGGCCATAGCTCGAGCGGCAAGACGACTTTTGCCGAGGGCCTGCTTTTTGCCAGCGGCGCCATTTCGCGCATGGGCAAGGTCGAGGACGGCACCACCGTCAGCGATTTCGACGACGAGGAAAAGCGCCGCCACCAGTCCGTCAACCTCAGCGTGATGGCGCTCGAGTGGAAGGACTACAAACTCAACCTGATTGACTGCCCGGGTTACACCGACTTCCAGGCCGAGACGCGCAGTGCCGTGCGCGCCGCGGATCTGGGTCTGATATTTGTGGACGCCGTCAGCGGCGTTGAAGTGGGCACCGAGATCGCCATGCAGGCCGTCGACGATGCCAAGATCCCGCGCGCGGTCCTCATTTCCCGTATGGACCGCGAGAACGCCGACTACGACAAGGTGCTTGCGCAACTGCGGGAAGCCTTTCACCAGGACATCGTCCCGTTGATCATCCCGGTGGGCGCGCATGCTGATTTCAGCGGCGTGGTCGACCTGATTTCGCGCAAGTATCTGAAGGGGCCAAAGGGTGAGGAAGCACCCATCCCCGCGGACATGGTCGAAGCCGTCGACGCGGCGCGCGAGAAGCTGATCGAGGCCGCCGCCGAGGGCGAAGACGCGCTGATGGAGAAGTTCTTCGCGGGCGAGGAGCTGACCCAGGAAGAGCTGCTGCGCGGGCTGCGCGGCGCCATCCGCAACCGCCTCTTCGTGCCGGTCTTCTGCGCCTCCCCGGGGCTCGGGATCGGCATGCATGCCATGCTCTTCTCGCTGGTCAACTACGGCCCGATGCCCTTTGACATGGGTGCCGACCCTGACGATGGCCAGCACGGCGTGGGCATGTATGTGTTCAAGACCGCCGCCGACCAGTTCGTCGGCAAGGTCTCGTTCTTCCGGGTGATCGAAGGGCCGGTCCGCGGCGGCGACCTGCGCGTGGTTGTGACGCGGACGGGCAATGAGGAGCGCATCTCCACCCTGCTCGTGCCACGCGGCAAGGAGCAGATCACGGTGCCCATCCTGCACGTTGGCGACATCGGCTGCGCGACCAAGCTCACGAGCGCGATCACGGGCGACACGCTGTGCGACAAGAACCACTGCGTCTCATTGCCCGCGATCGAATTCCCCAACCCGCTCTTTGGCGCGTCGCTGCATCCCAAGAGCAAGAACGACACGGCCAAGATCAGCCCGGCCATTGCGCGGATGGTGGAGGAAGATCCTTCGTTGCGCATGAACCACGACCAGCAGACCCACGAGATGGTCCTGCTGGGTATGGGCCAGACGCACATCGACGTGGCCGTCTCCAAGCTCAAGAACAAGTTCGGCGTCGAGGTCGAGACCGCGGTGCCCAAGGTGCCGTATCGCGAGACCATCACCCGCAAGGGCCAGTCGCGCCATCGCCACAAGAAGCAGACCGGCGGGGCCGGGCAGTTCGCCGAGATCGAGATGTCGGTCGAGCCCACCCATGCCGGTGATGACTTCGAGTTTGAGTGGAAGGTCGTGGGCGGCACGATCAGCGGCTCGTATCAGTCCAGCATCGAGAAGGGCGTGCGCCAGGTGCTCGAGTCGGGCGTCATCGCCGGCTACAAGGTCGGTGGCGTCAACGTCAAGGTGCTGGATGGCAAGGAGCACGCCGTCGACTCCAAGCCGATTGCCTTCGAAATCGCGTCGCGCGCGGTGTTCAAGGAGGCCTTCGAGCAGGGCTCGCCGGCGCTTCTGGAGCCGGTGTATGAGTTCGTCATTACGGTCCCCGAGCAATACGCCGGCGACGTGATGAGCGCGCTCAAAACCAAGCGCGCCCAGGTGATGGGCATGGACCAGAAGGGCAACAAGACGGTGATCACCGCCAATGCCCCATTGGCCGAGATGCAGCGCTTTGGCAACGACCTGCGTTCGCTGACGCAGGGGCGTGGCATCTTCGACCTCAAGTTCGATCACTACGCCCGCGTCCCGCCGGCGCTGGCGGAGCCGATCATCGCCAAGCACAAGGCGGAGCTGGCACAGCAGAAGGAAGAGTAACTGCGTTGTGCGGCGGACGGTGCCTGCTTCGGCGGGGCCGTCCGCCGTTTCGTTTTTCCCATGCCTTACACCCCCATCCTCGCCACGCTCGGCTACGTCCTCTCACCGGATCGCGAACGGGTGCTGCTCATTCATCGCAATACGCGTCCCGATGACGCCCACTTCGGCAAATACAACGGTCTGGGCGGCAAGGTCGAGCGCAACGAGGACGTGGTTGCAGCGATGCGGCGCGAGCTGCGCGAGGAGTCCGGCCTCGAAGCGACCGGCCTGTCCCTGCGTGGGACGATCAGCTGGCCGGGCTTTGGCAAACACGGCGAGGACTGGCTGGGCTTCATCTTCACCATCACGGCCTTCGAGGGTGAGCCGCGCGCCGCCAATCCCGAGGGCAGCCTGTCCTGGGTGCCGGTTGCGACGCTGCTGCGTCCGGGCGCGCTCAACCTGTGGCCCGGGGATCCGTATTTCCTGCCGCTCGTCTTCAGCCCGGACCCGCGCCAGTTCCACGGCGTGCTGCCGTATGCAAGCGGCCAGCCAGTGGGTTGGACGTATTCGTTGGTCTGAGCCTCAGGGCACCAGCGCCGAGAGCGCCATTGCGCCAAAGGCGATGATCAGCCCGCAGATGTAGAGCGTGAGCGTGCGGCGATATGCGTTTAGCGCACGCGCGGGCGGGATGCCCGGCCACAGCATGCGGAAGAGCGTGATGAGCAGGAGTATGAAGCCAATCAAGGCGCCGGCGAAGACCAGCCCGTCTCCAACGCTACGCAGGGCAAAGCCAGTCTCGGTCACCCACTGACCGAGGAAGCCGATCAGAAAGCCGAGCAGCACCCCGACCGAGGTGACGACGGGTTGGCGAAAGTCCTTGATGTCGAAGGGGGTCTCAGGGGCCTTGTCATTCATGATGCGTTTTGGCGCCCATCCTACTCGCCGCCGTGTTCGCCCCGCGTCATCCGTTGGGCGGGTCTGCAGGGCGGCGGTTCGTCGCCGCGTTCGTCATCCGTCATGCGTTAGGCGTGTCTGCATGGTTGCGATTCGTCGCTCTGTTCGGTCATCTGCGGACGGCCGTCCTTATCAACAGAAGAACGAAGGATCGAAGGCGATCGAAGGGGAGATGTTGGCCGTTCGCTCCCCACCGGCTCGTACCTGCTTCGGTCTTCCGTCGCCCGTCTTCGGTCAGCCGCCTTCGGTCATCCGCTGGAGAAGGCCGGCTATGTCTGCAAGATCCCGTGCAGAAAAAGGGGGGTGGCTACAATGTTGAGGCGGGCAATTCCTTGAAAAAGTATTCCAAAGGGACCATTCCGCTGAATCGCAAACCCGATGCGGTCGTCATCGAGACTGCGACGGGGAATATCGTGGAGATTGGCGAAGCCTACCGCCCGTTGAAGACCAGCACTCGGCCAGCCAGCCGTCATGAATTCGCCAAGATCCCTGACTATCAGCAATACAACTTGCCCGTGCTATGGTGGATGGTGAAATGACATGTCCGGGCTAGGTTTCTATGCAACCGCGGGGGATCTGCACG
>JAIBCK010000106.1 GCA_019694215.1 Thermoflexales bacterium | reverse complement strand
CGCCAGCGCAAACTGGTCCGCGTGCGCCAGCAACAGCATGCGGGTCAGCGCCGCCAGTGTCTTGTGTCGCTGGTCGCCTGCCAGCACGGCTTCCAGCACGTTCAGGGCATGTCGCAGTTGGAAGCTGTTCAGCCCAATCAGCAGGGGCAGGACAAAGTTGCGAAGAGTGTCGGTATGCGCAATAATCATGATGGCGGGGCTTCGTCTTGGTCGGTTTGGTCTCGTACCCAAAGCCTACTCAAAACGCGGCCCCGCGCTACTCAGTTCGAAAGTGTTGCCAAACGCCAGTAAGTAATTCGACCTCACTGGATTTCCAGCACGCGATACGGGTGGACGTTCACGACGGTGACGCCATCCACGACCGTCTCGCCGGACTGCATCGGGGCGTAGTTGCGGTGCTGATGCCCGTGCAAGACATAGCGCGGCCGCAGCGCTTGCATCAGCCAGTTGTGCGCGTGAAAACCGGTGTGGGCGTGGTCGGGGCCGTTGTGGATGCCGTAGGGTGGGGCATGCGTGACGAGGATATCCAACCCGCGGCCGGTGCGCAGGCGCGGGATCGCGCTGCGCGCCGCGAGCACGCCCGCCCGCCACCATTGCTCGCGCTGCGAATACTGGTTTGAGGCGTCCGGGTTGTAGCGCAGACAGCCATCCAGCCCGCCAAGCGCGAGGCCTGCCGCGACCCGCCGGTGCATGTCGAGCGGCATCCAGCCTTCGGGGTGGTTCTTGACCGCCCCTTCCTCGCCGATCTCATGGTGATCGTGGTTGCCGCGCACATACGCCGCCGGACAGTCAAAGGCCGTCGCGATGAACTCGAGGTAGTAGATCGGCAGGTCGCCGCAGCTCAGGATGAGATCTAGCCTGCCCAGGCGTTCGGTCAGCGCGGGGCCATACATCCAGGAGACGACTTCGTCGCTGATGGCCAGGATTCGCATGGTCGGCTTGCGATGCGGCTAGTTCTCGCGGCGTTCGCCACGCAGATAGGCCCGCATGAAGGCGTCCAGATCGCCGTCCAGCACGGCCTGGGTGTTGCCCGTCTCGGCGCCTGTGCGCGTGTCTTTGACCAGCTGATACGGGTGCAGCACGTAGTTGCGGATCTGCGATCCGAACTCGGCCTCGACGTGCTCGCCCTTCAGCGAGCGCAGCTCGGCCTCGCGCTGGCGCTCCTCCTGCTCCTGCAGCCGCACCTTGAGGATGTGCAGCGCGCGCTCCCGGTTCTGAGTCTGGCTGCGCTGATCCTGACAGGTCACGACCAGCCCGGTCGGGATGTGCCGGATGCGAATCGCACTTTCGTTTTTCTGCACGTTCTGGCCGCCGGCCCCCTGCGAGCGATACGTGTCGATCTCGAGATCTGCGGGGTTGATTTCGATCGTGATGTCGTCGTCCTGGATGTCGGGATACACCTCGACGCGCGCAAACGAAGTCTCGCGCGTGCCGCCTGCATTGAATGGCGACATGCGCACCAGGCGGTGGATGCCACGCTCGCCGCGCAACCAACCGTAGGCGCGTTCGCCGGCGATGTTGACCGTGACGTTCTTGATGCCGGCCTGATCGCCCGCGGCATAGTCCACTTCGTTGGTCTTGAAGCCGTGCGCCTCGGCCCAGCGCGAATACATGCGATAGACCATGAGCGCCCAGTCCTGGGCGTCGACGCCTCCGGCGCCGGGCTGGATGATCACGATCGCATCGCGTCCGTCATGGCGTCCCGAGAACATCAGCTCCTGCTCGATGTCATGGCGCGCCGCGTCGATGGCCTCAGCCTCCGCGGCGGCTTCCCGCGCGCTGTCCGCATCGTCCATCTCGGCCGCGAGATCGACCAGCACCTGTGCGTCCTGCAGCCGGCGCTCGATGGCGCTGAAGCCGTCCACGGTCGCGCGCAGGCCGCTCAGCTCACGCATGATGTTCTGGGCCTTGACGGGGTCGTTCCAGAAGGCGGCACCGCCGGCCTGGTCTTCCAGTGCCGCGATGCGTTCTATCTTTGGGGCGATCTCAAAGACGCCCCCGCAGGCTGATCAGCTCCGACGCGAGCGAGGCCAGCCTGGCTTTGGTCTCTTCGAGGGTTTCAATCATGCTTCAAACAGGTCTTCGACGAATGCGTCGGCGTCGAAGGGCTCGATGTCATCGATCTTTTCACCCGTGCCCACAAACAGGATCGGGATGCCGAGATCGCTGACGATGGAAAACGCGACGCCGCCCTTGGGCGTGCCGTCCAGCTTGGTCAGGATCGCCCCCGTCACGCCGACCGCCTGCGCAAAGCCCTTGGCCTGCGCGATGGCATTTTGTCCGTTGGCTGCGTCGATGACGATCAGGGTCTGGTGGGGGGCCTCATGCACCGTCCGTTGCAGCACGTTCTTGATCTTCACCAGCTCCTGCATCAGGTTGTGCTTGGTATGCAGACGTCCGGCGGTGTCGACGATCAGCAGGTCGGCCTTGCGGGCGAAGGCGGCCATGACGGCGTCGTGGGTGACCGCGCCCGGGTCGACGGCCTGGGGGCCTGTGATCACGTCCACGCCGTTGCGCTCGCCCCATACCTGCAGCTGATCGACGGCGGCGGCGCGGAACGTGTCCGCGGCCGCGAGCAGCACCTTGCGCCCGCGCTGCTTGTAGAGCTTGCACAGCTTGGCGATCGACGTCGTCTTGCCGCTCCCGTTCACGCCGATCATCATGATCACTTCGAGCATGCGGTTCGAAGCGAAGGAGTGCGTCGCGGGGTGGCTGAGCAACAACGCCTTGAGCTCGCGCTTGAGCGCGCCCCTCAGCGCGTCGGCGCGCACGATGCCGTCGGCCCTGGCCCGCTCGCGCAGGCGCGTGATCAGCCCTTCGGTCGTGGTCGCACCCACATCCGCCTGCAGCAACAGCATTTCCAGCTCCTCCCAGGTCTCGTCGGTGATGTCGGACTGGCCCAGGGCGGTCTGGATGCGCGAGAACACGCTGTTGCGGGTTCGGCTGAGGGTGTCACGAAGGGATGCCATATCGGTCTGTTGTCTCTGGAGACGAACGGCTAACTATAATCGATTCGCCTTGTTCATGCCACGTCGATCGCCCGCTGCATCGCCCGCGCCCGCCACAGCCACCGTACGACGGCCGTCGTGGATGCCCGTCGCCTGGGCGCTCCTCGCGGCCACGTTGGCGGTGTTCATCGTGTATCTGGTGATCTACGCCACCTACGCCCGGGCGCTGATCCAATTCCCGTTTGACTACGACCAGGGCGAGGGCTTCGAGTTCTACGACGGCCTGCGATTGGCGCGCGGTCAGAACATCTATCTCGACAATTCGGTCTTTCCCTACTACGCCTCGAACTATCCGCCGGTCTACCGTCTGCTGCTCGTTCCGCTGATCTGGCTCTTTGGCCCCCGGCTGGCGGTCGCACGGGCGTTGACCTGGGGGTTGTCGCTCGGGATCGGGCTACTGATCGCCCTGGCGGCGCGGGCCGCGTTGCGGCGGGGCTGGCCCGGTCTGAACGCCACGCGATCCGGGCGCCTCACGCTGTGGGCGGTCGCCGCCATCGCCGGGCTCTCGTTCTTTGCCGCGAACATTGTGTATGAAATTGGTCCGTTGGCCCGTGCGCACCTGCCGATGGTCTTCTTTGGACTGGCCGGGATCCTGTGTCTGGAGCGCGGGCTCGCTGGAGAGGCGTGGTCGCGGCGCTGGGCGACGGCGGGCATCGTCCTGCTGATCGTGGCCGGCTTCACCAAGCTGCAGGCCATCGATGCGCTCGCGGCCGGCTTCGGCTTTGCCCTGCTGCGCCGGCCACGCTGGGCGATCAGCGCGCTGCTCGTCGCCCTCGGGGTGACGGCCGCGCTGACGCTGGGGCTGAACGCCCTGACCGGCGGGCAGTTCTGGCTCAACGTCGTCGCGGCCAACGTCAACGAATACGACATCGCCGTGACCTGGCAAACGTATGGTGACTACCTGCGCCTGCAGGGGCCGCTGGTCGTCGGCGCAACGGCCAACCTGATCGTTGAGCTCGTCGAGGCGATCCGCCACCGAGATCCGCGGCGTCTCTCGATCTGGTCGCTGTTCTTTGTCACGGGTATTGCGATGGGCATGCTGACCGGGAAGTGGGGCGCGGGTCCGGCCTACCTCATCGCGTCCATCGCCGCTGCGGCGGTGGGGACGGTGCGCTTCATCGCCTGGCTGGGTCGAGGCGCGCGGATCGGCACGGTCGCACCGCTGCTGCTGTTTTGCGCGCTGTTGCTGGCCCAGGGCTGGCAGAACCTGCACCTGCCGACGTCGGGCCGGCTGCTTGGCACGCTCGCGCGGTTGGTCGGGGTCGAGGGGCGCTCCTCATACCCGCCCTTTCCGTACTATGACAGCGCCGGCTACACACAACTCGGCCACCTGCTCGATCCGGCCGACGTCGCCAATGGCTGGGCGCTGGTCGATGCGATCCGCGCGGCAGAGGGGCCGGTATGGAGCGAGGAGGCCATGCTCACCCTGCTGGCCGGCAAGGACGTCGTGACGAATCCCACCCAGCTCTACAACCTCTCGAAGGCGGGCATGCTTGACACGCGCGACATGATCGCGCGCATCCAACGCAGGGAGTTCGGGCTGGTCGTCTTTCGCGCCCAGTTCTACCCCGACGACGTCAAGGTCGCCATCGGTCAGAACTACCGCTGGGTGCGCAGCATCAAGATGAACGGCTTCGACTACTGGCTGCTCGAACCCAATCGCTGATCGGCTGATGACGCCGCGTGGCATGCATAATGCCTGACATGACACAAGGGGGAGCCATGTTTCACAGCGTCAACGATGTCACCGCCAGCCTGCTCAAGCAGGAATATCTGCCCTCCAACGAGATCTCGACCGTGGTCTATCTCGCCGAACGGATGGGCAAGCCCGTGCTGGCCGAAGGACCGGCCGGTGTCGGCAAGACCGAATTGGCCAAGGTCTGGGCGCGCGCGTCCGGCCGTGAGCTGATCCGCCTGCAATGCTACGAAGGCCTGGACGAATCGAAGGCCCTTTACGAGTGGGAGTACGCCAAGCAGATGCTTTACACGCAGCTCCTGCGGGACAAGCTCAGCGAGGTGATGGCGGGCGCGGCGACACTCGCGGAGGCGGCGGACCGCATCGCGGCCGAGGAGAGCGTCTTCTTCTCCCGGCGCTTCCTGCTTCCGCGCCCGCTGCTGCGGGCCCTGTTGAGCGAGAAGCCGGCCCTGCTGCTCATCGACGAGATCGACCGCGCCGACGCCGAGTTCGAGGCCTTCCTGCTCGAGGTCCTCTCCGACTTCCAGGTCAGCGTGCCGGAGCTCGGAACGTTGCGCGCGCGACACCAGCCCATGGTCGTGCTCACCAGCAACAACACCCGCGAGCTCAGCGAGGCGCTCAAGCGGCGCGCGCTCTACCTGTATGTCGACTACCCGAGCCTGGACTCGGAAATCAAGATCGTGCGGATGCGCGCGCCGGACCTGTCCGCCGACATTGCGCGCCAGATCGTCGAAGTGGTGCAGCGCTTGCGCGAGCTCGAGCTGAAGAAGTCACCCAGCGTTGCCGAGACGGTGGACTGGGCCAAGGCGCTGATCGCCATCAACGCCAGACACCTGGACGAGAAGACGCTCAACGACACGCTGAGCGTGGTTCTCAAGCACGAGGCGGACTTGCAGCGCGCGCGACGCGCATTGCAGGGGCCGCGGCGCGAGGCCACGCGCTAGCCGCATCCCATGAATGAGCGTTTGGCTCAGTTTGCCGCGGCGCTTCGCGCGGCAGGGGTGCGCGTCTCGCTGGCCGAGTCAGCCGATGCCGCCCGCGCGGCCGACGTGATCGGGCTTCTCGACCCGGGTCAGTTTCGGACAGCGCTGCGCGCGACCCTGATCAAGGAGCCGGCCGATGTCAAGGCTTTCGATGAGCTGTATCCGCAGTTCTTCGGATCGGTGCCCGCCCAACCGCAGCCGCTCGGCGGGTTGAGCGACGAGGAACGCAGCCAGCTTCAAGATGCGATAGAACAACTCCGGCGCCGAATCCGGGAGCTCATCGAGATGCTCGCCAGCGGCGAAGCGCCTTCGGCCGAACAAATGCGCCAGGCGACCTGGAAGGCGGGCCTGCGCGAGGGCATGCGCGGCAATGCACAAACGCAGCGGTGGCTGTCCGAGCGCCTGCAGCGCGAGCTTGGCCTTACGGACGCGCAGCTCAAGGAGGCCCTCGAGGCGTTGCGCCAGCAGCTCGAAGCCATGGGCATGCCTTCGGAGCGTCAGGACGAGGTCGAGGCCGATCTGCGCGCCAACGCCGAGGCGCTGCGCGAGCAGATCTCGGATCAAGTAGGCCAATCGCTGCGGGATGCGCGCGATGACAAACGCCGCCGCGAACGCGTTGACGCGCTCATGGATCAGCCGCTGAATCGGTTGGCCGACATCGACGCGGACGCGCTGCGCACGCACGTTCGGCGGCTCGTGGCGCGACTGCGCTCTCGTGCTGCGCTGCGCATGCGACGCGGCAAGCGCGGAAATTTTGATGTGCGCGGCACCCTGCGCGAGAGCCTGCGCACGGCCGGCGTCCCCTTCAAGTTGCGCCACCGTCGGCGACGCCTCAAGCCGCGCCTGGTCGTGCTCGTCGATGTGTCCACGTCGATGCGGCCGGTCGTCGACTTCCTGCTGCGCATGGTCTACGAGATGCGCGAGCAGACCAACCGCATGCGTTCGTTTGCCTTCATCAGCGATCTGACGGAGATCAGCTCCGTATTCGACGCGCATCGGCCCGACGATGCCGTGCCGCGCGTGCTGGAGATGCTGCCACCCGGCCACTACAACACCGACCTTGGCAACAGCCTGCACACGCTGACGCGCGACCACATGGATGCCGTTGACCGAAGGGTGACGCTGATCGTGGTGGGCGATGGGCGCAACAATTACAATGACCCGCGCGTAGACATCCTGGCCCTGTTGCGGCAGCGTGCGCGACGGGTGATCTGGATGAATCCAGAGCCACCAGGGCTGTGGGCGACGGGCGACAGCGACATGGCGCAGTATGCGCCGCACTGCTCAGCAGTGCTCGAAGTGGCCACGCTGCGCCAGCTCGCAGAGGCCGTGGACGGGCTCTTTACCGAAATCGCATGAAGATCAACTCTCAGGAGCCATACGGCCGCGCCGCCGCGCGGGTAGGGCTGTTTGGCGGGCTGCTCGTCACGGCGGTCGTCCTTGGACAGCAATGGACCGCCTCGAACGACTTGTTCTGGCTGGGCACCTTCGGTGTGCCTGTCGCCCTCGTGGTGATAGGTCAGTACGCGGCGCGCGAGGCTGCCGCCAGCAGTCGGCCGGTTGGGCAGCGCGCAGGGCTGTTGGCCGGATTGCTGGCCAGCCTGATCGCAGCGCTGTCGCTCGCCGGCATGTTCACCTTCGTGTCGCTGGGGGTAATCACGCCGCCGTCCGTGACCGCTCACGCGGATGAGGTCACGCCGAACATGGTCGAACAGAGCCTCAATGCCACCTACGGCGAGGAGAACGCGAGGAACATCCTCGCAATGAGCCAGTACAGCACCGAGGACATCGCCGCGCTCGTCCCACGCGTCAGCGTGGCGATCACGATGGCCTGCTGTGGCCTGGGCTTGCCACTTCTCGGCGCCTTTCTCGGTTCGTTGGGCGGGGCATTGGCGACCCGGCCGGACAGGCCCGCCGCCCCTCCGGCCGAATGACTGCCAGTCGTCTGGAGCACCTTCAGCGCAGCCGCCGCCGCCTCGACCGCCTCGATCACTGGACGGTCGCGGAGTGGTCGGAGACGGACGCCCTGGTCGTGTTCGGCGCAGCGGCGCGACTGGAGGCGGCCGCCCTGATCGTCCCGCTGAACGCAACCGCACCTGCGCCCCTGTCGACGCTGCGTGGGGATCCGGCCTGGGTGCGCTGGATCAGCATCGCCGACGGTGCGGCGACCGAAGCGTCACTGCGCGGGTTGCTCGATGAAGTTGTGCGTCGCGCGGGTGAGGCCGGCCTCAGCGACCTGTACGTGTTGAGCGATGAGAGCGAGCGCTACGATCCTGTCTTTCTGGCGCGCGGATTCCACGAGATCGACGCGGTGACGACGCTGTTCCTGCCCTCCGGCGACTTCCAGCAGACGGAGCCTTCTCGTGTGATCCGTCCCTATCATGCAGCCCAGCTGAACGCGGTCGCCGCCGTCGATGCCGCTGCATTTCACGTTCCGTGGATCTACCCGCCGGGAACCCTGAAGCGCGAGCTCGACCGGGCCGCGGTTGCCCGGGTTGCGGAGCAGGGCGGCGCTGTCGTCGGCTATGTCAGCGCCGTGCAGGGCGGCGTGCGCGGCCACATCAACCGCCTGGCCGTCGCGCCGGCAGCGCAGGGCGGAGGCCTGGGAAGGGCCCTGCTCGCTGCCTGCATAACGGCGCTTCGCCAGCGCGGGGTTCAGTCGATCAGCCTCAATACCCAGCGCAGCAACGTCGCATCGCTGAGGCTGTACCACGCCGCGGGCTTCTGCGAGGTGGGTGCGCCGCTGCCCGTCTATCATTTGCCCCTCACATGAAAGGGCCGGAGAAGAAGACGCCCACCCGTCGCAGCCCGGCGGGGGAATCCATTCGGCGCACCCAGCGCAGCGGACGCAAGCAGGCTGCGCGCGCCGCGGAACGGCTCGGGAGTGCGCCATCACCGACACCGTCGATCCCAGTCGGCGACGGTCTGCGGCGCGCCTTTGTGGCCGTCGTCGTGCTGGTCGCGCTCGCTGCGATCGGGCTGGCCGCAGCGCGCGCGCTCGAGTCACGCGGTGGCCCCGCCGCCCCAGCGCCATCACCGGGACCAGGAACCGCGACGGCGGCACCCACCGCGGCCGGATCCGGGCCGCGTATCGGCATTGTCAGCGGGCATCGCAATAACGACTCCGGCGCCGTCTGCGCCGATGGGCTGACCGAGGCCCAAACCAATTTCGACCATGCCGTTCGCGTCGCGACGATTCTGCGCTCGCGTGGCTACACCGTCGACGTGCTGGACGAGTTCGATGCCCGCCTCAAGGGCTACACGGCGGCGGCGCTGATCTCGATCCATGCCGACTCATGTGAGTATGTCAATGACCAGGCCACCGGCTACAAGGTTGCGCGGGTGCTGGACAGCAAGGTGCCGGCGGAGGATGATCGCCTGGTGGGCTGTTTGCGCACCCGCTATGCGGCGAGCACCGGGCTGCGCTTCCACGCCAATACCATCACCTTTGACATGACGCGCTACCACGCCTTTTACGAAATCGCGCCAACGACGCCGGCGGCCATCATAGAGACCGGATTTTTGAACCTCGATCGCGCCACCTTGACACGCCGTGCCGATGCCGTGGCGCAGGGCATCGTCGACGGGCTTTTTTGTTTTACCAACGGCGAGCGGCCGTAGCCGACTGGCGCAGTTCCCGGTTTGGCGGATAATCGACCCTCACGCACATCGGTGGGAGGAGTGCATCATGTCCAAACTTTTCAAGACAGCCGCAAGGGTCCTGCTGGCCCTTCTGGTCATGGGCTCGTTCAGCCTGGCGAGTGTCGCTGGCGTCGATGCGGGTGATGCATCGGCGCAGGGGTGGTTCGACGACAGCGTGGGGAGCGATGATGAGGCGCGCGATGTCGCACCGGGCTTCCGCGAATCGGAAATCGATGACACGTACGCCTCGCTGCGCACCCTGCGCCATGAGCGCTTTGATGAAGCTTTTGCGGCCGTGCCGGCCGCCGCGCGCAGCGGTCGCTGGATCGAGGTTGTGCTGTCCCGGCAGATGTTGTATGCCTGGCAGGATGGCCGCGTCGTGATGTCGTCACGCATCTCGAGCGGGCTGCCCCGAACGCCGACCGTGCGCGGAACCTTTCGCGTATACGTGAAATACGTCAGCACGAGAATGACAGGCCCCGGCTACAACCTGCCCAACGTTCCATACACCATGTATTTCTACCGCGGGTATGGCATCCACGGCGCGTACTGGCACAACAACTTTGGGCACCCGATGAGCCACGGCTGCGTCAACCTGCCGGTTCCATTCTCGGGCCAGCTCTTCCGCTGGGCGTCGGTGGGCACAGTCGTCTACATCCACTGAGCTGAGGCGGCACGGCTG
>JAIBCK010000105.1 GCA_019694215.1 Thermoflexales bacterium | reverse complement strand
CGGCCAGCCCCGCGACCAGCGCGAGGCCGATCAGCCAACGCCGGACAGCCGCGAGGTCGCTGGCCCGCGCGCAATGCCGCTCAAAGACGAGCAAACCGAACAGCGCGCCCGTGGCCAGCAGGCCGGCGGCGCGGAAAGCGGCCTCGACCGTCACGGTGCGGCGAGGCGGATCAGCACCGCGACGAGGGCGCCGATGAACGAGGCCAGGAAATTGACCAGGTCGTTGGTCATCCACGGCAGGCCGCGCGCGAGCGGGTTGGGTTTTCCGGTTGCATCGCGCGCCTTCTCGGTGATGCGACCGCGCGCCTCATCGCGGTAGAGGCCCTGCACCGTGGCCCCGAGCAGGCTGTCAAACATCGCCCCGGCCAGCCCGCCGACTTCGGCGGCGGCAATCACGGTGAAGGCGCTGCCGGCCTCGCGCCAGGGCTCCGGGTCGATCCCCACGGCGCGGAGGAGGGCGAAGGTGATCCCGATCAGCATCGCCCCGGCCAGCGCCGCGCCGGTGCCCAACGCCGTGATGCCACCACTGGTGCCCGGCTCGACGCGCGCAAAGGGCGGCAGGATGCTGCGCGGTGGGACGCGGCTGAAGGCGCCGATCTCGGTCGCCCAGGTGTCGCCGTTGCTGGTGGCGAGCGCGCCGACCATGCCGCAGACCAGCAGGCCGGCCAGGTCGCCGCGCCCCGCCCAGCTGGTGAGCGCGGCCCCGACGGCAAAGGCGCTGGCGACCCCGGCGTTGGCCATCGCCTGCCAGAAGTCGCGCCGTGAGCCCTTGGCGTATTTCTCGGACAGGGTGCGGCGGCGGGCCTCGGTGAACTTGCTCAGCAGCGATGAGGAGACGAAGAAGACGATGAGCGTGAACCCGGCGCTGAAACCGCCCAGCCCAAACAGCAGCGTGCCGGTCAGGATCGCGCCGAGCACGCCCGAGCGGGAAAGTGAGCCGCGCCGCAGGGCGAGCAGGCCGATGGCCGCGCTCAGCAGCAGGCCGGCGGCCAGCCGGGCCGGGATGTGGCCGGGCATGTCAGCGGGTGGCCGCCCGCAGGGCGCGCACCCCGTCGGCGACGGGGAACTTGTCCGAATACACGGCCGAGCCGACCACCGCCAGCGTTGCACCGGCATCGCGGACGGCCCGGATCGTCTCGACGTTGACGCCGCCATCGACCTCGAGCTCGGCCGGGCTGCCGGCAGCGTCGAGCATCGCCCGCGCCCGCGCGACGCGGGCGAGCGTGCCGGGGATCAGCCTCTGGCCGCCCAGGCCGGGTTCGACCGTCATGATGAGCACCAGATCGAGATACGGGATGGCCTCCTCCAGGACGGCGAGCGGGGTGAGGGGATTGAGCGCCAGGCCGGTCTGCAGGCCGCGGCCGCGAATGCCTTGCAGCGTGGCGAACAGGCGCGGACAGGTCTCGGCGTGCACGATGAGCCGGCCCATCCCGGCGGCCTGATACGCCTCCAGATGGCGCTCGGGGGTTTCGATCATCAGGTGCGCCTCGCAGGGCAGGCGCGTGGCGGCTTTGACGGCGGCGCAAACGGCCGGGCCGAAGGTCAGGGTCGGGACGAAGTGGCCGTCCATGACGTCCAGGTGCATGACGTCGACGCCGGCGGCCTCGGCCTCCTGGACCTGCGCGGCGAGGCGGCCAAAATCGGCCGTGTAAATCGAGGGAGCAAGCTTCATGACGCGGGCGTGTGGCGCGCCGGTCACTTGATCATGCCGACGCGGCGCATCCAGTCCACGCGGGACATCAGGTAGTCCAGCGCGATGTGTTGTTCCTTGGCAATCGCCCCCCAGTCCGGCAGGCCCAAACGCGCGGTGCGGATGGATTCCAGGATGAGTTTCTCGACTTTGGTGGGCTGGAGGTCAAACTTGGCCGTGGACACGCCTCCATTTTACCCTGCAACCCCGTGAAATAACAAGGGGCGGGCACCGCCTGGCACCCGCCCCCGCCTGTTTGCCTCCGGATACGGATCAGTACAGGAACATCGGCTTGCGGTCCACGGCCTTGACCCGCGGCCGGTAGTTCTGCGCGTCGTAGAGCTCCTCGACATCGACCGGGCGCGAGCCGCCGCCGACCTCGGTGAGGGGGACGTGGGTGTAGGCACCCTTGCTCAGGCCGACCATGCGGCCGAACTTGCCGGAGAGGATCAGGTCAGCGGCGAGCGTGCCGTAGTTGCGGCCGACCATGAGGTCGACGACGTCGGGCGCGCCGCTGCGCATGAGGTAGGCGACGTTCTGGTAGATCGTGTTCTCGCCGGTCAGCTTCTTGACCATCTCGGCCACGTAGTCGCCGATGCCGCCGAGCTTGCGGTGTCCGTAGGCGTCCTCTTCGCCGCGCTCGAGGGTGCCGGCACCCTGCTGGCGGGCGCCCTCGGAGATCGTCACCATGCAGTAGTTGCTCGGGCTCTTGTCCTTGTCGCGTTTGAGGAAATCGCACACGCGGTAGATGTCGAAGGGGACCTCCGAGATCAGACAGCGGTCGGTGTCGGCGAGATACGACGCGACCAGCGACGTCTCGCCGGAGTTGCGTCCGAACAGCTCGACGACGGCCACGCGCTCGTGGCTGCCGGCGCAGGTGCGCAGGTTGTGGATGAACTCGACCGAGCGGGTGATGGCGGTGCTGAACCCGATGCAGTAGTCGGTGCCGCGCACGTCGTTGTCCATCGTCTTGGGGATCGCCACGATGGGCAAGCCTTCGTTGTGCAGGCGCAGCGCGTAGCTCAGCGTGTCATCGCCGCCGATGGCGATCAGCCCCTCCAGCCCGAGCGCCTTGAGCACGGAGAGCACATGCGGGGTGAAGTCGTAGCGGTCGAGCAGCCCGGTCCCAAACGTGGTCCCCGAGCGCAGGAAGGCCGGCACGTCCTTGGGCTTGAGGTTGCCGGGGTTGGTGCGGCTGGTGTGCAGGAAGGTGCCGCCCGTGCGGTCGATGGTGCGGACGGTCTGCATGTCGAGGGGGAGCGTCCACTTCTGGCGCGAGCCCTCCTCATCGAGGTCGTAGTTGAGCAGGCCCGCCCAGCCCCGGCGGATGCCAACGACTTCGTGGCCGGCTTCGAGCATGCGCTCGACGGCGGACTTGATGGCGGGGTTGAGGCCTGGGACGTCGCCGCCGCCCGTGAGAATACCGATACGCATAACGTTTTGACTCCTTCTGCCGTCAATGAGATCTGGCCCGAAAAAAGGCGCGACCCGGTGGGGTGTCGCGCCTTCATGGGCGTGCGCCACAGGCGCACGCGGAATTATAGGCTGACGGATCAGGCGATATCCATCTCCGCGCGGGCGATGCCGTCGTGGTAGCGGATCTTGAACCCGAGCTTCTGGGCCGCGCGCTGCATGCCCGTGTTCTCGGGGAGGATGTCGCCGATGATGCGCTTCTGGCCCTCGCGCTTGCCGATCGCGACCAGGCGGCGCAGCAGCTCGGTGCCGAGGCCGCTGCGCTGATGGGCGTCGGCGACCAGCAGGGCGAATTCGGCCTCGCGGGTGGCGCGCACCTGGGTGAGCCGGCCCACGCCGAGGATCGAGCGCTGGCCGTCCTTCTCGTACTCCGCGACCAGCGCCATCTCGCGCGCGTAGTCGATGAAGCAGATGCGGGAGAGCCGGTCGTGCGAGGTGCGCACGTCGAAGGGCATGTTCGAGAAGTAGCGCAGGTAGACGCTGGCCTCGGAGACGCCCTTGTGGAACTCGACCACGGCGGGCTCATCCTCCGGGCGGATGGGCCGGATGATGACCTGGGTGCCGTCCTTCATCCGGAACGGGGCCATGTAGCGGATGGGATACGGGCGGATGGCCAGGCGCGGGAAGTCCTTCTCCTCGATCTGCGGGTCGTGCAGGACGACGCGCCCGTCCAACGCAATGATGCCATCCGGCGAGACGAGCAGCGGGTTGATGTCGATCTCCTTGATCGCGCGCTGTTCGGCCACCAGGTTGCTGAAGCGCACGAGCAGGCGCTCGACGGCCTCGAGGTCGACGGGTCGCCGTCCGCGCACGCCCTTGAGCGCCTCGAAGATCTGGGTCTTCTCCATCATGCGGCGGGCCAGTGTGGTGTTGAGCGGTGGCAGGCCGAGCGCGGTGTCCTTGTAGACCTCGACCAGCTGCCCGCCCGAGCCAAACAGCAGGGTGGGGCCGAACTGCGGGTCGAGTGAGCTGCCGAGGATCACCTCGTAGCTGTCGGCCAGCTTGACCATGGGCTGGACGGTGACGCCCAGGAAGGCCAGTGGCCGCGTGGGCATGGCGTTGCGCACGTTCTGCTGGATGTACTTGAAGGCGTTGCGCACGCCGGCCTCGGTGCGCAGGTTGAGCTGCACGCCGCCGACGTCGGTCTTGTGGGTGATGATCTCCGAGTGCAGCTTGAGCACAACGGGGTAACCCACTTCCTCGGCGTATTTGACGGCCTCGTCCTCGGTGGCCGCGAACCGCGTGGCCGAGACCGGGATGTCATACGCCGCCAGCAGCTCCTTGCTCTCCAGCTCGGTGAGCAGGGTGCGGCCGCTGGCGCGGATGGCGGCTAGCTTCTCGCGGGCGGTCTCGCGGCCGCCGCGCAACGGAGAGAACTTGAGCGCGGCATCGAAGTCGATGCCGGCCGACTCGGCCATGTCGGCGCGCTCGACGTCGTCCTCGGGGGTCTCGTAGAGGTCCTTGAGGTTTTCGCTGAAGGCGGCCATGTAGGTGAACACGCGCGCCGCGGTGTCGGGATAGCCGAAGGTTGGGATGTTGGCCTGGTTGAGGATGCGCTCCCCCTCCTCGACCACCGGGCCGCCCATGAAGCTGGCCAGGATCGGGTTGGGGAACTTGCCCGAGATCGTCGCCAGGCGCTCGGCGAGCGGCGTGGCGTTGGTCATCGCCTGCGGCGTCAGGATGACGAGCAGGCCGTCGCTGTTGGGATCGCGCGCGGCCAGGTCGACGGCGTCGAAGTAGCGCTGCTCATCGGCATCGCCCAGCACGTCGACGGGGTTGTTGTGGCTCCAGGCGGCGGGCATGACCTTGTTCAGCTTCTCGATGATCTCGTTCGAGATCGGGGCGAGCTGGCCGCCGCTGGTGATCAGCGCGTCGGTGGCGAGCACGCCCGGGCCGCCGGCGTTGGTGATGATGGTTAACCGTTTGCCTTTCGGGCGCGGCTGCTTGGCCAGTACTTCGGCCATGTAGAACAGGTCCGAGATGGCATTCACGCGCAGCACGCCGCAGCGGTCGAAGGCGGCGTCGAGGACGGCATCCGAGCCGGCCAGCGAGCCGGTGTGCGAGGCGGCGGCCTGCGCGGCCTGCTGGGTGCGCCCGGGCTTGATGATGATGATGGGCTTGGACAGCGCGGCCTCGCGCGCGGCGCTCATGAAGGCGCGCGCATCGCCGATGGTCTCCATGTAGACGAGGATGGCCTCGGTCTGGTCATCGGCGGCAAGGGTGTCGATCAGGTCGCCCCAGCCGACATCGAGCATCGAGCCGACGCTGACAAAGCGGCTGAAGCCGACGTTCTCGCGGAAGCTCCAGTCCAGCACGGCCGTGCACAACGCACCCGACTGTGAGATGAAGGCGATCTTGCCGGGGCGCGCGATGTTGGCGGCGAAGGTGGCGTTGAGTCCAACGTGCGGATTCATCACCCCGAGGCAGTTGGGGCCGATGATGCGCATCGCGCCGCGGTTGGCCTGCTTCATCACCTCGGCCTCGAGCGCGACGCCGGCGGCGCCGATCTCCTTGAAGCCGGCCGAGATCACGATGGCGGACTTGACGCCGGCATCGACGCACTCGCCGATCAGGCCGGGCACCGTCGCCGGCGGCGTGCAGATGACGGCCAGGTCGACGGGCTTGGGGGTCTCGCGCACGCTGGGATAGGTCTTGACGCCCAGCAACTCCTCGTATTTCGGGTTGATGGGGTAGACCTCGCCCTTGAAGTTGGCGCGGGTGAGGTTCTCGACCAGGGCGCGGCCGACGCTGCGCTCCTTGGCGGTGGCACCGATGATGGCGACGGTTTTGGGGGTAAAGAACGCGCTCAGCGCCCGGCGGTTGGACCGGAGCGGGTCAGAGCGCGTGGGGTCTAGTTTTCCTACGCTCATAACAGGACGATTGTATTCCCCGCCCTGTGCCCGGGGCCTCCGCCATGCGGTCAGAAAAACGCTGCCGGGTGGCCGGCGCGCGCTCGCCTACAGGCAAGGTGTCGCGCTGGGCCGCGCCTAGGCTTTGGCGGGCGCGGTCGCTGCGGCTGCGCGGCGGCGGAGGAGCAGGTCGATCAGCACCCCGGCCAACAGGCCCCAGAACGGCGCACCGATGCCCAGCAGCGAGATGTCCGACACGGTCAGCATGAAGGCGACGAGCGCGCCGTCGCGGTGGGCCGGGGCTTCGAGCCCGGTGACGAGCGCGTTGAGGATCGCGCCCAACAGCGAGAGTCCGGCGACGGCCGCGATGAGTGCCTTGGGCAGCGCGGTGAAGAGCGCAACGACCGTGCTGCCAAACAGGCCGAACAGGATGTACCAGAAGCCATACACCACGCCGGCGCTGTAACGCTTGTCCGGATCGGGATGCGCCTCGGGGTTGACGCAGATGGCCGCGGTCAGCGCTGCGAGCGTCAGGCTGTGGCAGCCGAAGGGGGCCATCAACAGTGAGGCGATGCCGGTCACGGTGACGGGGCCGTTGGGGGGTGTGTTGTAACCCCCGTTGCGCAGCACGGCGATCCCGGGCGCGTTCTGCGAGGTGTTGGCGAGGATGAAGAGCGGCAGCCCGAGCGTGAGCGCCGCCTGCAGCGTGAAGACCGGCGCGGTGAAGATCGGCGTGGTCAGGGTGGGATGCACATCCGCCAGTGACAGGTTGCCGGACAGGGCGGCGATGACGACGCCGACCAGCAGGGCGCCGAGGCTGGGGGCGCGCACGCCAATGCGCTTGAGGACGAAGAACGTCAGGGTCATGGCGACGACCAGCAGTGGCGCGCCCGGCAGGTTGGTGAAGAGGCCGATGCTGAAGCGGAAGAGCACCCCGGCCAACATGCCCGCGACGATGCCGCGCGGGATGCGCTCCATCACCTTGCCAAACAGGCCCGTCACACCCAGTGCGATGACGGCGACGGCCGAGACGATATACGCGCCAATGGCCTCGGGCAGGCTGAACTGCGCCAGGCCGGTGACCATCAGCACAGCCCCGGCGCTGCTCCACGCGCTCAGTACGGGTTGGCGATACCACAGGCTGAGCACGATCGCGCAGGTCCCGCAGCCCAGCGTGGCCGCCCAGATCCAGGAGGAGAGCTGCGGATCGGTGAGGTGGCCCTTCTCCGCAGCCTGGAACAGCACGAGCAGCGGGCCGGAGTAGCCGACCAACACGGCGACCAACGCGGACAGGATGGCGGAGGGGGCGAGCGCGCGCGGCAGGTCGCGCAGGTTGCGGAACATGGGGCGTGATTATCGTCGGACTTGCAATTGTCCAGAAGCGCGTGCCTACAATGTGGGCATGTCGGCATCCCAATCCACCCTGACCTCAACACCATCGAAACACAGCACCGGGCTTGCGGAGCCGCGCTGGGGCAACCTCGCCCTGTTCGGCGGGATTGCATTCTCCGCCCTGTTCACGTTCATCATCTGGGCGTTCGGGGATCGCCTGACGGCCTTTGTCAAGCCGCCGGATCAGGGACCGTTCTGGTACTACTGGCAGCTGGCATCGCCCACGACGTTTACGCGGCTGGTGGCCTGGGGCTCGTATGCCGTGCACCAGCTCATCGCGTGGGGGCTGATCTACTACGCCCAGACCCGCGTCAAGACCTACACCAGGGGCCTGCACCCGGTCAATGTCGCGGCGCTTGGCCTGAATGCCACGATGATCATCTGGCACGTCATCCAGTCGCATCTCACCTACGACGGTTTGGCACAGGATGTGTCGATCTTCACCTCGCAGGGCTCGGTCATCCTCATGCTGGTGTGGATCATCCTGATGGAGAACAACCGGCGCGGGATGTTCTTTGGCAAGCGGGTGCCGATTGGCAAGCGCATCATCGACGCGGCGAAGCGCTATCACGGCTACGCCTTTTCCTGGGCGGTGATCTACACCTTCTGGTATCACCCGGCCGAGAACACGCAGGGGCACCTGATCGGCTTCTTCTACATGTTCCTGCTGATGGTGCAGAGCAGCCTCTTCCTCACCCGCATGCATGTCAATCGCTGGTGGATGGTGACGCAGGAAGTGACGGTGCTGGCGCACGGGGCGCTGGTGGCTGTTCAGCAGGCCGGTGGCGATCCGAAGACGGCGACCTGGCCGATGTTCTTCTTCGGCTTTGCCGCCATCCTGGTCGTCACCCAGCTCTACGGGCTGGGGTTGAAGCGTTGGATCATCCTGGCGGTGACGGCCGCCTTTGTCGTCTTCACCTTTGCCTTCTACGCCGGCCGCGGGCTGGGCAAACTGGATGAGGTGATCCGCATCCCGGCCATCGAATACCTGGCGGCGCTGCTGCTGGCGGGCATCATCGGCGCGGTGGTTGGCATCCGTGGCCTGCTCACCCGCCGCGCGCGGACCTGAACGGGGCGTTCCCGTACAATCGGCGGTCTATGCTCTGGTTCGACCAAATCGCCGAAAAACTCGATCCGTCACGCGCCTACATCGTCAATGACAGCAAGACGCCCTCCGGGCGCGTGCATGTCGGCGCGCTGCGTGGCGTCGTCATCCACGATGTCGTCTATCGCGCCCTGAAGTCGCGCGGCTTCAACATCCGCTACACGTATGGCGTGGATGATTACGATCCGTTGGATGAGATCCCGAAGGGGCAGGACGAGTTCTTCCGGCCGCATCTGGGCAAGCCGCTGTGCAATGTCCCGGCGCCGCCCGGGTCACCGGCGGCGGATGTCGCCGAGCACTTCATCTCCGAGTTCTTTGGCGTCTTTGACGAGCTCGCCGTCGGGGCGGAGCGCTACTGGATGCGCAACCTGTATCGCTCGGGGAAGCTCAACGAGGTCATCGACACCATGCTGCGCAACGCGGCCACGATCCGGCGGGTGCGCTTTGAAATCAGCGGGTCGAAGCGGGCGGAGACCTGGCATCCCTTCCAGGTGGTGTGCGAGAACTGCGGCCGAATCGGCACGACCGAGGTCGTCGGCTATGACGGCAAGGAAGTCGAGTATCACTGCCGGCCGTCGCTGGTGAAGTGGGCGCAGGGCTGCGGCCACCACGGCAAGATGTCGCCGTTCGACGGCAACGGCAAGATGCCGTGGAATATCGAGTGGATCGCCAAGTGGGTGACCTTCCCGGTGTCGATCGAGGGCGCGGGCAAGGACCACAGCACGGCGGGCGGCAGCCGCGAGGTGAGCGAGGCCACGATGCGGGCGATCTATCCCGACAAGACGCCGCCGGTCAACATCCCGTATGAGTTCTTTTTGGTGGGCGGGAAGAAGATGAGCTCGAGCAAGGGCGTCGGCGCGTCGGCGCGCGACATGGCCAACTTCCTGCCGCCGGAGCTGCTGCGCTTTGTCATGCTGCGCACCCAGCCCCAGCAGCCGGTCGATTTCGCGGCGGATGAGGAGTTCATGGTCAAGCTCTTCAACGACTACGATCGCGTGCACGCGCGCGCCTTCGATCCGTCGCTGGAGGATGTGCGGGCGGTCGATGACCGGCGCGTCTTCGCCATGTCGCAAGTGTCGGATGAGGCGCGCTACTACGACGCCAACTTCCAGCTCGTCACCGCGCTGGTGCAGCTGCCGGGGATGGACGTCGAGGCCGAGATCGCGCGGCGCAAGGGCGCGCCGCTCACGGACGCCGACCGCGCCCAGCTCGGCCGCCGCGTGCAGGCCGCGCGGGTGTGGCTCGATCACTACGCCGCGGATGACGAAAAGATCGTTGTGCGCGAGACGCTGCCGGAGCGCGCGCAGGCGCTGACGGCCGCCCAGCGCGCCTGCTTGCACGGCATCGCCGACGGCCTGGCCGCAGCCCCGCAGGACGATGAAGCCCTGCAGGGGCTGGTCTTTGACGTGGCGCGCATGACGCCGCTGCCCGCCGGCGACGCCTTCAAGGCCATCTACCGCGTCCTGCTCGACCGCGAGTCCGGCCCGCGCGCCGGGAGCCTGCTGGCGTTTCTCGACCGCGGCTTCGTCACGCGGCGCTTCCGCGAGCTGCCCGTCGACCACGCCGCGCTGCTGCGCGAGACGGCGGTGCCGGTGGCGGAGTTTGCGCGCGCGCTGCGCGACCCGAAGGCGAAGGTGGCCGCGGTGAGCGCCGCCGGCGAGGCGC
>JAIBCK010000104.1 GCA_019694215.1 Thermoflexales bacterium | reverse complement strand
CGTCCACGTGAATCCACGGCTGTCCGGCCCCGAGCAGGCCGTAGAGCATGACAAGCAAGGCGACCAGCGCGATCGGCCCGGGGATCACCACGGCGGCGATGGCGCCAAACCAGCCGGCATTCCACAGGCCCACCAGCAGCCACAGCGCCACGATGAGCACGGCCAGCCCGCCGGCCGCCCACAGCAGCCAGGCCAGCCGGGCGTGCCACAGCCCCTCCGGCAGCGCCGTCGGTGGGGTCACCTCGATCACCTCGCCCCGGTCGAGTGGCAAATCGCCCAACGGAGACGACTGCGTTGCGCCCGGGAACGCGGGCACGTCCGGGGCAGGGTCTGTGGGCGCGTCCCCGGACACATCCGCCGACGCACGCTCTCTCGCCAGCGCGTTCAACAAGATGATCGCCTCGTCGGCCTTGAGCTCGCCGCGCGCGACCATGTCGAGGACCTCGTCGCGTGTTGCCGCCATCGCCTAGCCTTCGAGCGCCTGCAGGAGTTGATCCGCCTGCGCGACCGAAATCTTCTTTTGCTCCACGAGGCGCAGGATGGCCATGCGCTCGGCATCGCTGACCGGCTCGGCGGGAGGCGGGGCGGGCTCGGCCGGGCCTGTGGCTGGCATCGCAAAGCCGCCTGGCCCGTCGCCTGACCCGCGCGGCCACGCGAACGAGAAGGATGGCCCCTGGGCGCGGCGCTGCGCCCGCTCCAGGTCGCGCTCCGCGCGTCGGCGCGCCTTCTCGGTGGCCCGTTCCGCGGCGCGTCGCGCGCGCTGGGCGATCCGGTCACCCATGCTGCCCAACGCTTCGAAATCATTACCAAGCATCTTGAAGCGCAACCCAAGTTCCTCACCGATGCCGTCCAACCGGCCCAGCGCGTCATCGATGCGCGCGCTGGTTGCGCGGTTGGTCGATGACCCGTCAAAACCGCCCTGTTGCGCGCGCACCGTGCCGCCCGCGATCAGCGTGATCTGCGGCCCGCCCTCGCCGAGCGCCAGTTCCCGCGCCCCCTGGTGGTCGATCAGGCTGAGCTGTGCGCGCGCGCCATTGGCCACGGCGCAATGGATGCTGCCGCCCGCGCGCACCAGGAAGGCGTCCTCGGGGCCGGGGTTGAGCCGGAACTCGGCCGAGCCCCCAACGCTGAGGTTGCCGGCAATCTCGACCTCGGCGCACTTGAGCGATCCCCCGATTGCGCCGCCCTGGAAACGCCCCTTCACGTCGCTCAGGCGCACGGTGCCTCCGACCGCGAGCAGCGTCACGCCGCCGGTCACGCCGCGCACTTCCGCCGATTGCCCGACCGAGCGCGCGAAGACATCGCCGACGATGCCGGCCGCGTTCAGCTCGCCGCCCACCGTGTCGATCAGGCTGCCCGTGCACTCGCGCAGGTGCAGGTCATCGCCGGCCTTCATCACGCGAAGTGCGCCGGTGACGCCCACGATGCGCACCGTCCGTCCGGCCCGCTCGATCTGCAGCGTGCCGCCCCGCGGCATGCGCACCATGCAGTCGCCGCGGGTCCCAATCGAGAGCGTGTCGCCGTTCTGTTGCACATCAGCGGCGTCGTCAACCTCGACGACCACGCGGTTCTCGTTCCAGCCCTGCACGCTGATCCCGCGCCGGGCGTTGATTGCGACCGTGGGGCTGGCGGAGGTCTCAAAGGTCTTCTGACTCATGGGTCTCCTTGAAAGGTCCGTGGGTGTCGCGGCCGGCGCTCAGGCACCCTCGCCCTTGCCGCGTAACAGGGCCATGGCCTGCTCCGAGGTGATGTTTCCCTTGTCCAGGTCATCCAGCACGCGCCGGCGCTCCTCGTCGCTCAGCTTCTGCGGCGGGCGTTCCTCGTCGCGGGCGGGCTCAAAGCCCATCGCGCGGATCACCTCCTGCAGCCGGGCGCGCAGGGTGGGGTAGGACAGGTTGAGCTCGCCCTCGAGGCGGTTCATCTTGCCCTCGCACTTGATGAAGGCGCGCACGAAGTCGATCTGCTCCGCGCTCAGCCCGGGGAAGGGGCTGACCGAGGGTGAGAAATGGCCGCGCAGCGTGGTGTCGCAGGACGGGCAATGCAGTTCGGTGACGGTGACGTCGCCCGAGCAGATCGGGCACTTGGCAGGCAGGTTGTTCATGAAGGTCTCCCGGTGCTCAGGGTGTTAAAGGTGTTGAGGGTGTTGAGGGTGTTGAGGGTGCGAACCGGCGCGTAGCGGTCGCGCAGCGCGCGTGACAGCTGTTCCAGCACGGACGCCGTCGCCAGCGCCAGGTCGGCCACCCCCGCCCGCCGTTCCGGCGTTGCGGTCAGGTGCGCATGCTGGCGCGCCGACTGAAGCAGCTCGGCGTGACGGCCGGCCACGCTGTTGACATAATGATCAAGCATATCCATGTCCTACCCCCATGATTTCGAGATTCTCAAGACGAAGCTTCAAAATCTCAACTTGACGGCAGAATAACTTAAGACTTTCGAAAAGTCAATAGCAAACTCAAGAATTTTGAGAAACTTCTTGAAAATCTCAAGCAAAGACACGACCGCCTCTGAATATCATGCAACATAACGATGCCCCGGCGGTGGAGCGGCCACATGCCTGCGCCAATGGCGTTCTTATGGTATGCCAATGCCCGACCAATGCGCGCCCCGCAGCTTGGAGGGGATTCAGACCCGGCGGTTCGGACGGCTTGATCGCCCGGCAGCCGGGTCGACGGCGTGTTGTTGTCAAGTGTTGTCAAGTATTGTTGTGTTGTAATGATGGAGGAACGAGGAGGCAGGGAATGGCCATGAATTTGAATTCGTATACCGAGAAGGCCCAGGAGGCGCTTCTCAAGGCGCAGGCGATTGCCGTCGAGCGCAACCACTCGCAGATCGAGCCCGAGCACCTGCTCGCGGCCTTGCTCACGCAGGAGGGCGGGATTGCCCCGGCCGTGGTGGCGGCCGCCGGCGCGGCGCCGGCCCGTCTGACCGAGCAGGTCGAGCGCGAGTTGCGCGCCAAGCCGCGCGTCTCAGGCGACGTCGGCGCGCCGGCCCTCTCGCGCGAGGCCAGCCGCATGACCGATGCCGCGGAGGCCGAGGCGCGCCAGATGCGCGATGACTTCGTCAGCGCCGAACACCTGCTGCTCGCGCTGACCCAAACGCCCAACGGCCAACGCCCGTCTGCCGCCACGCGCCTGCTCAACGAGGCCGGCCTCACCCGCGACAGCGTGCTCAAGGCGCTGGTCGCCGTGCGCGGCAACCAGCGCGTCACCTCGCAGCAACCCGAGGCCACCTACCAGGCGCTCGAGAAATACGGCCGCGACCTCACCGCCGCCGCCCAGCAGGGCAAGCTCGACCCGGTCATCGGCCGCGACGAGGAAATCCGCCGCGTCATTCAGATCCTGTCGCGCCGGACCAAGAACAACCCGGTCCTGATCGGCGAGCCCGGCGTGGGCAAGACGGCCATCGCCGAGGGTCTCGCGCAGCGCATCACGCGCGGCGACGTGCCCGAGACGCTCAAGGACAAGAAGATCATTGCGTTGGACATGGGCGCGCTGATTGCCGGCGCCAAGTTCCGCGGCGAGTTCGAGGAGCGCCTCAAGGCCGTGCTCAAGGAAGTGACCTCGGCCAACGGGCGCGTGGTGCTCTTCATCGACGAGCTGCACACCGTGGTCGGCGCGGGCAAGGCCGAGGGCGCGATGGATGCCGGCAACCTGCTCAAGCCGCTGCTCGCGCGCGGCGAGCTGCACTGCGTCGGCGCGACGACGCTGGACGAATACCGCAAGCACATCGAGAAGGACGCCGCGCTCGAGCGGCGCTTCCAGCCCGTTCTCGTCGAGGAGCCCGGCGTCGAGGACACCATCAGCATCCTGCGCGGACTCAAGGAGCGCTACGAGATTCATCATGCCGTGCGCATCCAGGATGCCGCCGTCATCGCCGCGGCGACGCTGAGCGCGCGCTACATCAATGACCGCCAGCTGCCGGACAAGGCCATCGACCTGATCGACGAAGCAGCCAGCCGGGTCAAGATGGAGATTGACAGCAAGCCGACCGCGCTGGACGAGATCGACCGGCGCGTGCTCCAGCTGGAGATCGAGCGTGAGGCGCTGAAGAAGGAGAGCGACGCCGCCTCGCTCGAGCGGCTGCGCCGCATCGAGGCCGAGATCGCCAGCGAGCGCGAGAAGGGCAACGGCCTGCGCGCGCAGTGGGAGCGCGAAAAGGCCGCCATCGGTGCGGCGCGCGACCTGCGCGAGCAGATCGAGGCGACCACCTTCCGCATCGAGCAGGCCGAGCGCAACGCCGACCTCGCCGAGGCGGCCAAGCTGCGCTATGGCACGCTGCTCGAATTGCAGCAGAAGCTGCAGGCCGCACAGCGCGAGGGCGACGGCGGCGCGGTGCGCCTGCTCAAGGAGGAGGTCGGGCCGGATGAGATCGCCGCCGTGGTCAGCCGCTGGACGGGCGTGCCGGTCTCGAAGATGCTCGAGGGCGAGGCCCACAAGCTGGTCCGCATGGAGGATCGCCTGCGCGAGCGGGTGATTGGCCAGGACGAGGCGCTGCGCAAGGTCTCCGGCGCGGTACGCCGCGCGCGGGCCGGGCTGCAGGACCCGAACCGGCCGATCGGCTCGTTCATCTTCCTCGGCCCCACCGGCATCGGCAAGACCGAGACGGCCAAGGCGCTGGCCGAGTTTCTGTTTGACGACGATCAGGCCATGATCCGCATCGACATGAGCGAGTATCAGGAGAAGCACACCGTGTCGCGGCTGATCGGCGCGCCCCCCGGCTATGTCGGGTATGACGAGGGCGGCCAGCTCAGCGAGGCCGTGCGCCGGCGGCCCTACAGCGTCGTGCTCTTCGATGAGATCGAGAAGGCCCACCCGGAGGTCTTCAACGTGCTGCTTCAGGTGCTTGACGACGGCCGTTTGACAGACGGCCAGGGCCGCACGGTCAACTTCAAGAACACCGTCATCATCATGACCAGCAACCTGATCCGGGGCGTGCCGGATGAGGTCGCCGAGGGCGTCGAGGCAGGCGCGCCGGCCGAGCGCGAGCGCCGCGTTGCCGCCGCCCAGCGCGACTGGGTGGTCAAGGAGCTGCAGGCCTTCTTCCGGCCGGAGTTCCTTAACCGCGTGGACGACATCGTGCTGTTCCGCGCGCTGGATGAATCGGATTTGTTGCGCATCGTCGACGCGCAGCTGCGCAAGCTGGTCGAGCGCCTGGCCGAACGCAAGATCGGGCTGCTCGTCACCGACGCCGCCCGGCGCGCGCTGGCCGAGGCGGGGTACGACCTGCAGTTTGGCGCGCGCCCGCTCAAGCGCGCCATCCAGACCGAGCTGCAGGATCCGCTCGCGTCGTGGCTGCTCTCCGGGCGGGTGAAGGAGGGCGATACCGTGACCGCCGACGCGGACGGGGACGGCATCGTGCTGCGCTGACGATCAGGGGATCGCACAACGGGAGCCGTTCATTCGGCTCCCGTTTCTTTTTCGCGGTCAGTCCGAGCCGACCACGAAGCGCATCAGGTCGGTCATCGAGAGCACGCCGATGGGTGGGCCATCGGCGTCGGCCAGCACGATCAGGCGGTGGATCTGGCGCGAAGTCATCAGGTCGGCGGCTTCGCGCAGGCTGACCGTTTGGGCGATGGTGGGCACCTCGCGCTCCATCAGGTCGGCGGCCTGCAAGCGCGTCCAGCGGCGTTCATCGGCGTTGAGCTGCGCGTCGACGATCTCGGTGTGGCCGAGCACGCCGAGCAGCCTGCCCGTCGCGTCGATGACGGCCAGCGAGCGCAGACCGAGGTCGATCATCTGCTGCGTGGCCTGGGGCAGGGGGGTGTCCGGGGCGCAGGTGGCCACGCCCACCCGCATCGCATCGCGCACCTGCCTGCCCTTGAGTGAGTTGTACTCCGGCATGGCGCAAGGATATCGCGTTTTGCGCCGGCCCTGCGCTCAGATCGTGACCCCGACCTCTCGCCCGGTCTCGATGATCTCGGCCCAGGTCGCCTCGGGGAGCGGGACGCCGTCCTTGCCGCGCTGCGCGCGCGAACGCCACTCCGGGTCACCGGGCAGGAGCACTTCGCTGCTGCCGGCCGCAGGCGGCGACGCCAGCACGATCTCGCAAAACGCTTCGACCCGATCCAGGTACTGCTCACGCGGGGTGAAGTCCTCGATGTGATAGGCCTGGATGACGGTGCCATTGCCGGCCAGGAACCCCTGCGTGAAGCCCGGCACCACGCTGGGACCTAGCCCGGACAGGCCGCCACCCAGCAGCTCCACGGCGACGCTCAGCCCGGAGCCCTTGTGCAGCCCCATCGCCAGCAAGGCCCCGCCGTCATACAGGTCCTTGGGCAGCGTCGTCGGGGCGCCGTCCTTGTCCAACAGGTTGCCGGGGGGCACGCTCACGCCCTTGGCCAGCGCCACGCGGACCTTGCCCTCGGCCACGCCAGCGGTGGCGAAATCGACGAGCACGGGCAGCTTGCCATTGGGGCGCGGGAAGGCGAAGGCCACCGGGTTGGTGCCAAACAAGCGCGCCTTGCCGCCAAACGGTGCGACGATGGGGCCGGCGTTGCACATCGCAAAGCCGATCATCCCGGCCTCGGCGATCATGGCGACGTATTCGCCCAGCCGGCCGACGTGATTGCAGTGGTCGATGGCGATCACGCCCACGCCGCACTGGCCGGCCACGTCGATGGCGGCGCGCGTGGCGAGCCGCGCCGCGGGCTGGCCCCAGCCCCAGCCGCCTTCCACCCGGCGCATTGCGAGGCCGGGCCGGCGCGGGGCATCGAGCACGGGCCGCACCGTTGTGCGCACCTTGCCCTCGCGCGCGAGGCGGACATACTGGGGCAGGCGCATCACGCCGTGCGAGTCATGCCCGCACAGGTTGCCCTCCACCAGCGACTCGGCGACGTCGTTGGCCATGTCGGCGGGCGTGTCGACGGCCTCGATCAGCGCGCGGGCGATGCCGAGCAGGCGTTCGGCGGGAACGAGGATGGACATGATTCGTTATCCTTTGACCGATCCGGCGGTCAGCCCCTGTACGACGTAGCGCTGGACGAGCATGTAGAGGATGAGCACCGGCGCGGTGGCCAGAATCGCCGCGGCCATGAGCTGGCCCCACAGCAGGATGTCGGCGATCTGAAAGCTGTACAATCCGATCGGGATGGTGCGAAGCTCGCTGCGTTGGGCCATCACGGTGGCATAGAGAAACTCGTTCCACGAGTTGGTGAAGCAGAAGATGAAGGCCGTCACCAGCCCGGGCGCGGAGAGCGGTAGGATCACCCGCCCGAGCACGCCCATCCGCGAGCAGCCGTCGATGCGCGCGGCGTCCTCCAGCTCCATCGGGATGGTGCGGAAGTAGCCGATCAGCATCCACGCGGCGAAGGGGACGTTGAACGTCTGATACGACAGGATCAGCGCCCACAGCGTGTTGAGCAGGCTGAGGTTGGCGATGATCAGGTAGAGCGGGATGAAGAGCAGCGAGCTCGGGATGAGATACATGAACAGCACCGAGCGCGCGATGGCGTTGCTGCCCCAGAAGCGCAGGCGCGACAGGCTGTAGGCGGCCAGCACGCCGATCACCAGCGCCAGCGCCGAACTGGCCAGCCCGACCACGACGCTGTTGGTCAGCCAGATCGTCATGTTGGTCTTGCCCAGCACCGTGGCGTAGTTGTCCAGAATCAAGTTGGCGGGCGTGAGCATCGCCTCCTTGTTGTAGACGTCCTTCTGGCTGCGCAGCGAGGTCAGGATCATGTAGTAGAAGGGAAATGACACGACCACGACGTAGACGGCCAGCAGCAGATACAGCCGGATGCGGTTGGGGATCTCGCGGCGCTGGCGGGGGGTGAGGGCGCGGCTCATTCGTTTTCGCTCCGCATGATCAGCGGCGAGAGGGCCAGGATCATGACAATCAGCAGCGGGGTGAGCAGGAAGGAGATCGCCGTGGCGTAGCCGATGCGGCTGCCCTCGAAGCCGACCTTGTAGGCGTAGGTGGCGAAGAGATGCGTGGCGAAGGCCGGCCCGCCGCCCGTCATCAGGAAGACGATCTGGAAGTCATTGAACGTCCAGATGGTCGAGAGCATGGTGGTGACGACGAGCGTTGTGCGGACGCCGGGCAGCGTGACGTTGACAAACTTCTGCCAGGCGGTGGCGCCGTCGACATCGGCGGCCTCATACAGGTCGTGCGGGATGGCCTGCATCGCGGCCAGCAGCGAGACGCCGAAGAAGGGGAAGCCGCGCCAGATGTTGGTCGCGATCACCGCGCCCATCGCGGTGGCCGGGTCGGCCAGCCAGGCGATCGGGAGCTTGATCAGCCCGAGCTGGAGCAGGACATAGTTGATCACGCCGGCCGTGCCGTCATACATCCAGCGCCAGGTCAATGCCGTGACGAAGGTCGGGGCCACCCAGGGGAAGAGCAGCCAGCCGCGGAACATCTCGCGCATGGCCAGGCGCTGGTTGAGCAGCAGCGCCATCACCATGCCAATCAGGATCTTCCCGCCGACCGAGACCAAGGTGAAGACCACGCTGTTGCCGGCGACGCTGCGGAAGCGGCGGTCATCGGTGAGCAGCTCGATGTAGTTGCCGAGCCCGATGAAGGGGCCCTGCGCGCCGAGCATGCGGTCCTGCAGGCTGATCGAGAAGGCGTTGGCGATGGGATACACCAGCAGCCCGAACGTGACCAGGAGCAGGGGAAGGAGGAGGAGGTAGCCGAGCGGGGCCTCGCGCCCGAGACGCTGGCGCAGCGTGCGCGCGCCGGGGCCAGGCCGGGGGGTGGGGGCAATACCCGTCATGGGCGGGAGGCGGTGTGCCATGCGGGTGCCGCGCCACGGCGAGGGAGCGCGGCACCCATGTGCTTATTCCGTTGGACGCGGCCTACGGGTTGAACTGCTTGTAGATCTTGTTGAGCTTGTCCTCGGTTTCCTTGATCGCCGTGTCGATGGGCACGTTCTCCACCAGGACCTTGTTGACCAGCTCGGCCATCATGTGCGTGCGCCAGGACTCGAGCGCCCACAGCGTCGTTGGGCCGGGATAGCCGATGGCCACGACGTCCGGGAGCTGGCCGATCAGCGTCTTGTTGTATTCGTCATCCCACATCGGCAGCTTCTGCAGGTCCTTGTAGAAGGGCATGTAGTTGGTGCCGGCTGCTTCCACGACCTTCTTCTGGTTCTCGGCCGAGACGTAGGTCGAGAGCAGGTCCTTGGCCAGGGCGAGGTTCTTGCCGCCCTTGGGGATCATCATGCCGTAGACGTATTGCACGAGGACGCGGCCCTTGGGTCCCTCGGGCAGCGGGGTGATGGCGCTGCGCTTGAGCAGGTCGGGGTTGTCCTTGCGCATCGCGGCGATGATCGAGCCGGTGTTCTGGACGATGGCCGCGGACTCGGTGAGATACGCCTTGTTGTTGCCGGCGTCGTCCCAGGTCACCGCATCCTTGGGGATGTAGCCCTTGTCCCAGGCCTCCTTGAGCATCTTGAGCACGGCGCGGGTGCCGTCGTTGTTGAGGTTGGGCGTCTTGCCATCCTCGCCGTAGGGCGAGGCGCCGTACGAGGCCAGCATGCTGAGCGTGGCGATTTCGCTGTCATACGACGGCGTGCCGATCTGCACGCCCCAGGCCCAGGTCTTGCCGGGGTTGTTGACCTTCTCAGAGATCGTCATGATGTCGGCCCAGGTCTTGGGCGGCTGGAGGCCCTTGGCATCGAGGATGTCCTTGCGGACGTAGAAGACCTCGGTCGCGCCGTAGGTGGGCACCGCCCACTGCTTGCCGTTGATCGTGACGGCCTTGACCGGCTTCTCGAGCAGGCCGCCGCCCTGGGTGTTCATCTTGGCGATGATGTCCGAGACGTCCTCGAGCAGGCCGAGGCTGTACAACCGGGGCATCCAGTCCGCGGACGGCCAGACCAGGACATCCGGGAGGGTCTTGGTTTCGATGGCCGCGTTGAACTGCGGGACGAGCACGGTGGACAGCTCCTGGACGAGGGTGACGTCGACGCCCTTGGCGTCCGCCCACTTCATGACGATGTCCTTCTGGGCGGCATCGGCCTCGGGGGTGAAGCTCTTCGAGAGCCAGACCGTGAGTTTGGGCTTGCCGGCGGGCGCGGCGGGTGCCGTTGTTGCGGCCGGGGCGGCGGTGGGGGCGGGGGCGGCCGGGGTGCAGGCGGCGAGGGTGGCTGCAGCGATGAGGCTGACGGACAGCACCTTGGCGATTCGAGCTGACATAACGACCTCCTGTAGGAATCTGAAATCAGAAATGTTGTTAACAGTCTAGGGCGTTTTTGTCCGTCCGTTCCGCCGCCTGTTTCGTGGGGGGAAAGGGGGGG
>JAIBCK010000015.1 GCA_019694215.1 Thermoflexales bacterium | reverse complement strand
GCCATCCGATGATGCGCGGATCGCTGCGCCCCTGCGTCCAGTTCAGATAGATCATCGGGTTGTTGTCCTGCGCGGTGATCTTGAGCGCCTCCGGTGGCGGCAGCCCGCCGGTCTGCAGGGTCAGGACATTGTTCGACGCAATCGCCTCGATCAGCGCGCCGCCGGGGTTGACCTCGACGAACAGCGTGCGGCTGATGGCCAGGTTGACCGGCAGGGTCAGCATCGTCGTGAGCGTGATGCGCTCGCCGGTGCCAAGCGGCGGCACCATCAGCGCGGCCGCCAGCTCGCCACCGCCCACCGGAAGGTCCCAACCCGCGCCAAACAGCGCGGCCTGACCGGTCGGCGCGCCATTGTTTCGCACAACGGTCGTCAGGGTGAGCGGCAGGCCCGGTCTCGGGAAGCTGTCGCTCAGCGCCGCCGACACCACCTCGAGATCGGGCAGCGCCTCGACCTCCGCCGTGACGATGGGCTCGTCGACGGTCATGCGCTCGGCCCGCTGGTCGCTGCGTGCAGCCAGCGCCTGCGCCTTCAGCGCGCCCGCGGCGGGCAGCGGCCCGGCGACGGCCGAGACCACGGTCTTGCCCAGCACCGGGTTGAACGCCGCGGTCGTCTTCCAGTTCACCGCGCCATCCAGGGTCAGGTAGTTGAGTGACAGGTCGAGTGCGTTGGCCGGATCAAAGCTCGCGGCGGTGAAGCCGAAGTTGAGCTGGGCGAGTTCACCGCTCCCGTACGCCACGCCGATGGGATCGTTCTTGCCGGGCACAAAGGCCCCGCTCGCCGACGCGCCCGCACCCAGCTGGCGGAAGCTGATGGTGCCGCCGCCCGACGCGGCACCGGTCAGGACCGGGCTCTCGGCCTTGATGCTGCGACCGAGGTTGTCGCGCAGCTTGCGCTGGCTCCACGCGCTGCCGTTCCACGTCCCGGCATACAGATATTTGCGATCCCCGAGCACCCCCGCCGGGGTGTACGAGGTCTGGGTCTGCGCGTCGCTGGCCTCGATCCGCGTGAACGCGAAGTTCAACGCGCTGCCCTGCGCGGTCATGCTGAATTCATACACGCCGCCCGGCAGCGCGGCCGGGGACTGTGCGGCCGAAACACCGTCGAGGCGGCGGAAGCTGATCCGCCGGTTGGCCGGCGTCGCCAGGTCACTGGTCCCGCGCAGCCAGGCCAGGGTGGCCACGCCATCCGCGCCATAGACGACAAACGGTTGGCTCTCCCCCGCGCTCCCGGCCGGATCGGCCGGCGCGGACGGCGACCAGGTGCCGTTCTTGTAGCGGCTCCAATACACGCGCGTTTGCCGCGCCGCCAGGTCACTCCCCGCGACGGTGTCGATCGTCCAGGCGGCCACGGCCTCGCTGCGCCCGGTGACGGAGTCGTAGAACCCCGCGATGACGGGCGCGCCGGCCCCGTTGGCCGGGGCCGTCAGCAGTTTGTCGCTGCTCCACCCCCGGTTGGAAAGCACGGCATAACGGAGGGTCTGCGCGGCCATGGCCTGGGTTAGCGTCGCCCCGGCGCTGACGTCGGTGGCGTGGCGCCACACCGCGATGGCCTGCGACGGCCCGATGAAGGCGGCCTGCGGGCGCGCCCCGACGGTGCTGGACAGGATCACCTGCGGGCTGCCGAAGCCCTTGCCCGTATCCAACGCAGAAACCAGATATCCATCCGATTCACGCTGCCAGACCTGCAGCATCCTCCCGCTCGGGTCCGCGGTGAGGAAGGGCGCGACCTTGGGCACGCTGGTTGCCACGCCGGGCGCCTCAGTCTGCGGCTTATTGACCGGCAGCGCCGGCCGGCAGGGGTAGATCACCGATCCACCCAGGCCGTCGTCCTTGGTGATGCAGCCATACGGGATGATGTTCTGCACCCCGTTTTTCTCCTTGAGACACCAGGCCAGACAGGCGTGATACTTCGCGTCCAACTGATACCAGAAACCTGCGGCGATGCTCATGCTGCGGCTGCTGTTGTGGATGTTCGTCACGGTCAGCGCCATGTCCACGCCGATCTGCGGGACGGCGTGCAGCTCAGCCTCGACGGCCCCGGCCAGCACGCTCAGGTTGAGCCACACATCGATGCCCGCGCTCGCATCGGGCTCAAGGTAGATGTTGCTGTAGTCCAGGCCGTGCGTGCTGATCCACAGATCGGCCTGCGCGGTGAGGTTGGCCTGCACGCGGTAGTCCACACCGACCTGCGCATTGGCAATCGGCCAGATCCCCCAGCTGTTGCGATACAACGGCAGCCAGCCGGTGTCAAAGACCGAGATACGTTGGGCCGTCAGGTAGTCGCCAAGGGTGGTGCTGCCCGCGCTGGCCCCCACGCAGGGCACCACGCCCTGCTTCGTGCAGGTGGACACCCGCAGTTTGATCGGCCCGCCGGCCGCGACGCCGGCCAGGTCGTCGAGCAGCGAGGTGGCCTGCTCCGGCCCGAGCATGGGGCGCGCGGGGAGCCCGGCCCCGCCGCCATTGGCGCCGATCGAGGACGCGCTCGAGCCGTTCTGCGGGCGCGCGCGGAACGTGCCGATGGCATCCATATACGCCGTCATGCGCACGTTGTCCACGCCGCTGTTGTTGGCCGGCTGACCAATTGCTTCGACGGAGTTCGCCGGGGTGCGGTTGGTGCGATCGGGTGGCGCCTTCTCGCCATACAGCTCGATCTGGCCGGCCGCATTCAGGGTGGCGCTGCGGTTGAGCGTGTATTCGGTGAGGAACCAGGCCGGCACGGCCTCGGCCCGCAGGCTGAGGTTCGTCACAGTGTGGGGAATGGTCGTTGGATAGTTCGGGTGATACAGCACGAACTCGACCGGCATCGTCCCCGAGATCAGCGTGCGCCGCCAGTCCGGCATGGTCGCCGAGATGCGCTTGCCGCTGCCGCTGGTCGAGATCGTGGCGGCGCTCGTCCACAACGGCACCTTGGTCACCGGGTGCAGCACGCGCACGCTGGCCGACTGGATCATTGCCGCGCCCTGCGCGCCGCCCGGCACATCGAAATACAGCTGCAGCGGGCTGGCCGGGATGCCGCCCCCCAGCCCCAGCGCCGTCACTTCCTGCAGCTCAGGCCCGAGCTTGGCCAGCAGCTTCTTGCTGCTCGGCGAGCTGCTCAGGGTGACCGACTCGACCGCCGGCGAGGCCTGCGGATCGTAGATCTTGAGCGACCCCCACAGCGCGTCATGCGGGTTGTCGATGGCGTAGTACTCGTTCAGATACAGCAGCACCTTGAGCGGGCTGGTCATCGGCTCGAAGATGCCGTCGTTGTTGCTGTCGATGGACAGCGCCGTGGCGGGGTTGGCCGCGGTGGCATAGCGCAGCTTGGCGCTCAGGCCGCTCCAGTACCACTGGTGGTGGACGAAGCCGGGCTGACCGCCCGGAGCCGGCGTCATGTCATCCGCGGGCTGGACGCCCGTGTAGGGCTTGCTGACCTCCAGCCGGAAGTCATACGCGCCCGTCCCATACGTGCCGCCGATGCAGCTCTCGCCCGCCCAGTCGGCTTTGCCCGGTGCCAGCGAGGGGCGGAAGCCAATCGATCCGCCGATCAGCCCGGCATCCATGCCGATGCTGCCCGGATTGGCATCCATGAAGAGTTGCTGCATCGGCGCGTCGAAGTTGAATGAGCCGCCATCGTTGGTCAGGCCCTTGGCGCTCGCCCCGCTGCCGACCATGTCGGCCGGGTTGCCGCCGAACAGCGAGGCCTGGCCATACACGTCGAGCTGGTTGGCCGGCTCGTAGACGCCGGGATTTGCGGCATTGGCCGCAAACTCGTTCGCGCCCACCACGCTGGCGACCGGGTTCTCGGTGCAACCGACGGCGTTGACCTTGATTTCGCCCAGGCCTTCGAGCGAGACATAGGCCTTGATCGGGGCGGACAGCGTGCCCGAGTAGGTCTGCACGGTGAGCTTGAAGTTGGCGGTGAGCGGCACTGTCGTCGAGATCGCGCCGGTCTGCTTGCCCGGGGTGTCAACGACGACGTTGACGCCAATGCCGGGGTTGTCCATCATCATGCCGGCGTCGCCGTTGAAGAGCGAGGGCGCCTGCGCCAGCAGCTGGAAGCTGCCGTCCGGGTTGAGCGTCTTGCTGACCAGCATGAGCGGGAAGGGCGCGCGGTCGCCGCCTCGGAACATCGGGCTGAAGCGCACGCGGTCGAGCTGGTCCGTGGGCACGGCCGGCGAAAGCACACCGGTCAAAGTCAACACACCGAGGCCGTTCGGCCGCAGGTCCGCGTTGAAGCCCTGCACGGTGTAGGTCTGGCGTGGGCTGGCTGCCAGCGGTGTGAACACGGTCTGGGCCACGCCGGCGATCACGCCCGCGCGCAGGTTCTGCAGCGTCAAAGTGGCCGGCTGGCCGGGCGTCAGCGACGTGGCCGCCGGGACGATGAAGCTGCCACTGAGCGTGCCGGCCGGCACGCGACCGGCCGAGAACACGCTCACCCCGCCCAGCAGCAGGCGCACCTGGCCGGCCACGAGGTTGGTCGCCGTGAAGGCCACGCTCGCACCCACCCGCGCCGATGCCGGTGACACGGACAGAACGGTCGATGGATTGACCGTATACGGTATGCAAATCAGGTGGTAGTCGATCGCGGGCGGGCACCCGACCCCGGCCTGAACGGCGGCCGGGCGCATTGCAAGGGCGTTGACCTGCCCGATGCCCAGCCACTGCGCACCAGCCGGCGCGTCGGCGGGCACGCTCACTGTCGCGCTCAGGGCACCGCCCGCGTTCGGCATCACAGGGTTCGCCAGTGTCCGCTCGTAGCTTCCGCTGCTGTCGGCCAGGGTGATGTAGTAGCCATTCGTCGCCGGCGCGAAGCCGTAGGCGCGGACGTGGGTGGTGCCCCCCTGCGCGGCGTTGTCGGGTGTGGCGTAGGCCTCGACGCCGCACTGGGTCGGATCGAGGCCGTCTAACGCAGCTACTTCAGATGGGCTCAGCGCGCCATTCCACAGGCGGACCCGCGCGATGAAGCCGCCGCTGTCCTCGTTGGCCAGCGGGGCATCGGCGTCCTTGAACAGGCGCAACGTGCCACTCAGCACCGTCGCGCGGGAAAGCGTGTCCGTAAAGACAAACTGCTGCGCACCGCCGACATAGCCGCGGGTCACGCCATCCGCGCCGTTGCGGGTGAGCACCAGGTTGACATAGTCGCTGACCGGGATGGTGGCGGTGATGCCAGCCACGGCATCCGGGAAGAACTTGAGGATGCCGTTGTGTGAATACAGACCGTTGTCTGTCGTATTGGCCCTGAGATCGACCACGCGCCGCCAGCCGGCAGTGTCATCAAAGCGGAAATACAGCGCCAGCGAATAGTCGTTGGCGGCCACGGTGCTGGTCAGGCCGGTCATCTGCAGCCCGCCGCCTTTCTCGAAGCGCAGGGCCTGGCACTCCCGCCCGGCGATGGTCTCCGTGACAAAGCTGGTCGTCCCGAGCGGCGCGAAGGCCAGGGCGCCAAATTCGGACGCCAGCGTCTGGGCAAAGCGGAAGTCGGCCTCCCAGGTGGCCTGCGGGGCCAGCACGCCAACGGGCGCAGAGACCGGCACCGTGCTGATCGACGCGACCGGAGACACCGGCCCCTGGGCGGCGATCAGGACGAACAAGGCGGCAATGAGGCGCGCTGAACCAGCGATGCGGCGTGGCGGTATGAACATGGATCCCCCGGAAAGTGACGTGGCGTTGCTGAAGGGGACTTTGTATAGGCAACCACCCGCGCTGTCAAGCAGCGCGCATTGGGGGCCGGAGCAGCAATGCGCCGACCAGCGCCGTGACCGCGCCGGCGGCGGACAGCCCGAGGCCAAGCGCGCGCGCCACATCAGAAGCCTCCGCCTGCGCCTGCAGCAGCGCCGCGCGCGTGCCCGCGCTGAGCGCGCTGACCCGCAGGCCGCCGGCCTCGCTGCGGCCGATGGCCACGACGGCGTCGCCGCGGCGGAACCCGGTGTAGCGCACCTCGATCCGCGCGAGGGGGTCGGCCGGGGCCGACCAGGCGGCGGCCTCGTTGCCCAGAGGGTAGTCGGCGTTGACAAAGGTGATGGCACCGTCCGCCGTCAGGAGCGTAAGCGGGGGAAGGCGCCGCTCGCGCGGCTGCCAGGGCTTGCGGTTGTCGTCGGTGTACTCGCGCTCCTCGCGCTGGTAGGCGACGAAATCACGAAAGAGCAGGGGCTGATCGGAGGAAATCACGCCCTCGACCAGCGCGTCGCGCCCCGCGGGCGTGTCCGCCAGCTGGCGACCCGTCAGCGCGGGCACCGCCGCCAAACGCGCGGCGTCCTTCGCCAGCAGAGGCGGGAAGAATGCCGCAACGGCCAGGCCGGCCAGCAGCAGCACCGCGCCAACGGCAAGACAGATCAACCCGCCGACCCGGGAGGGAGAGGGTGTGTTGCGACGTCTGGGCATTCCGATATTCTATGGCTTGCCGACTTCGTCTTTATGCGTTATGCTTGCGGGCATGGCTAACGTCGAATATCGTTACGTCCCCACTGAAGAAGACTACGTCTTGGCCCTTGCGGAATCGAGCCGGCGCGCGCCAATGTGGCTCATGCCCGCGCTCTCCGCGTTGCTTGGTTACGGCCTGATCTGCGTCGGCGCGGCGATCCTGGCCCTGGCCATGGATGGCCCGGGGCGCCTGGCCGTCGTGCTTGGCGCGCTGGGCCTGCTGCTGCTCAACTCGCTGATCCTGTTTCGCAGCAACCTGACCGCCGCACAACTACGGGAGTCGGTCCGCAAGGCCCCCTACCTGCGCCTGCCCCTGTCCGGCGTCGTCAGCGAAGGCGGCATTTCCTGGTCCAACCAGGCCGCGCAGAGCCAGCTGGCCTGGGGCGCGTATGCGGACTGCGTGGAGTATGAAGAATGCTTTGCGCTGATCCCGATCGGCAGCTTCACGCGACCGGTGGTGCTGCCGAAGCGCGCCTTCACCGCCGAGGGTGTCGCGCAGTTCAAACAAATCGTGGCCGGCGCGCTGAGACGCCCGCCCACGCAGGCCCGGCGGGCGGCCTGGCCGCCGCTCAGCCTGAAACTGCCGAAGATTTTCTTCACCGCCCTGATCCTGTGCGGTGCCTTCCTGTGTGTGCTGTCCGCGCTGATCAGCGCCTTCAGCAAGGGAGCTCGACCGTGAACGCCATCTCCTATCGCTACATCCCGGACGGGGCCGAACACGCCGCCTTCGCGCGCTACCGCATGCGCCACAACCCGGCATACCTTCTCCTCCTCGCTGGCACCGTGCTGGCCTTTCTCGCAGGCTGCGGGTTGCTCGCCCTGGTTGCGGGAGGGGCATCGATCGGGGTCAGCGGCGAAGTCGCCGTATTCTTGCCGGTGTTCTCGTTCGTCATGGGCGTGATGCTGATCCTCCAGTATGTGGTGTCGCCGCTGATCACCGCCAACGTGCGCCTGGGCATCGACCCGCTGGCCCGCTCCGAGGTCAGCGGCGTCGTCGACGCTCAGGGGGTGCAGTTCCAGTTCGCCCTGGGTACCGGCCGTGAAGGCTGGGGCCTGTATGAGGGTCTCGTCGATCTGGGGAACAGCTTCATCCTGGTCTACCGAGGGCAACCGGACCTGGGGCGGTGTTTCCCCAAACGCGCCTTTGCCACGCCGGCCGACGCCGAGGCCTTCCGCGCCCTGGCGACCCGCGCCATCCCGGCCAACCGTCTGCCCAACTGACCCGCGGGCACCCGCTTGCCGAAGCGCAGACACTGCGCTATGGTTGCGTTCATGCGGCACCTGCGAGGGGCAACGCGGCTGGCACAGATGCCGGCCGGATCCCCGCACACCTGATTCGCACAACGGGAGCTCTTCATGACGCAGCCTGAATCCACCTGGCGACCCACCGACCCGGCCCTCGACGCCCTCGAGGCGGAACCGAAGCTGCCCCGCCCGGAAGGGACCGGCGACGCGGCGACAGATGCCGCGCTGCTCAAAGCCTGGGCGCAGCACATCAAGGGCGGGCTTGCCGATTCGCAGCGCGTCTTCGGACAGACGCTGAAGATGATCACGCGCGGCTACTGGATCAGTTTTGGCCTGCATGTGCTGACCTTCCTGACCGGGCTGGGCCTGCTCATCGCCGCCGTGGTCGTCAGCCTGATCGCCGGCGAGTGGCGTTTCGGGATGATCTTCGGCGGCCTCGGGCTGGGCGTCTTTCTCACCTTCTTCCTCACCCGCCCGCTGCAGGCGCTGGAGGAGAACCTCCAGTTCGTCGCCTGGCTGGGCGTGGCCTACAACACCTACTGGACGCGCGTGCTGGTCGCGCAGGATGCAGCCACCGCGCAGGCGACGATCAAGGATGCGCAGGCCGAGTTCACGGCCGGGATCACCGCGCTGATCGACAAGCACGCCGCGCTGCGCGCCAACCGCCCCGCTTCGACGCTGCCCGCGGAGAAATAGCCCGTGCCCGCCGCGGAGTGGTCGGTCCTGCTCTATCTGGCCGCGCACAACGATCTCTCACAACACGGCGTCCGCAGCCTGGACCAGGTGCTGCGCGCCGGGGCCTCGCCGCGGGTGGTCGTCTCGACGCTGATCGACACGCCGTACGGGGTGCGTCGGCATGTGCTGCACGGTCCGGGTTCCAGCACGGCCGAAGCCATGCGCAGCTACGACAGTGGGAGCATCGCCTCGCTCGTCGAGACCGCCCGTTGGGCGTTTGGCCGCCAGCCGGCCCGCCGCCACGCGCTGGTGCTGTGGAGCCACGGCACGGGCTGGCAGCCGCGTGAGCTCGCCCGCCGCGACGCGGTGCGCCTGAACACCGGCAACGTGCCTGCTCTCTTCCGCGAGACGGCGCTGGCGCTGGATGCCGCGGCGTCCGGGGCCGGACGCGCCGTCTGCTTCGATGACGGCAGCCAGCACGCCCTCGACGCCGTCGCGCTGGGGGAGGCCGCGCGCCGGATCGCCCGCGACCTCGGCAAACCCATCGACGTGCTCGGGCTGGATGCCTGCCTCATGGCCACGGTCGAGGTCGCCGCCGAGCTGCACGGGCCCGCGCGGACGCTGGTCGCCTCACAGGAGCTCACCCCGGCGACGAGCTGGCCCTACGATGCGCTCCTCGCAGGGCTGCTCGCCGCGCCGGAACAGGACGCGGGCTCACTTGCGCGCGGCATCGTCGCCGCGTGCGCCGAGTGGTATCGCCTCAACCCGCCCCGCCCCAACCGCGGCGACGTTGCGTTCTCGGCCGTCTCGGTCGAGGCGCTGCCGCCGCTGCTGGGGGCGCTCGATGCCCTCGCCGACGCGCTGCGGGCCGGGATGCCGGCCGCGCGCGAGGGGCTCTGGGCGGCGCAGCGCACCACGCAGAATACCCAGACGCGCTCGGGGCTGCGGCAACCCTCCAAGTTCGACTATCAGCTCTGGGATGCCCGCAGCCTGGCCGCGGCACTCGGAGACGCTGGCCCGGACAGGCGCATCGTCGCCGCGGCCAATGCCGTGCGCGCCGCGCTCGCGCCCGGCCCAACGGTACTTGCCGAGCACCATGCCGGGGCCTGGTTCGATGGGCTGGGCGCGCTGTCGGTGTATTGCCCACCGCCGGATGTGAGCGCGCTCAGCGCCGCCTACGGCCGGCTGGCCTTCGCGAAGCGCGGGCCGTGGGCGGCGTTGCTGGAGGCCTACAACCCGCAGCAACACGGCTGAAACGGCGGCCCGACGTACAATCCGTCCGCCACATGACAAGCCAACTCGAACGTGAAATCCTAGATCAACCCGCCGCGCTGGCCCGCCTCCTCGACGCGGAGCGGCCCCATCTGGCCGCCCTCGGGGCGCGCCTGCGCGCAATGGACCTGCGCTATGTCACCCTTGCCGCGCGCGGGACGAGCGACAACGCCGGGCTGTATGCGAAATACCTGCTGGCCTCGAGCCTGGGCCTGCCCGTCGCGCTCGCGACGCCCTCACTGTATACGTTGTACGGAACGCCGCCGCGCCTGCGCGACACGCTCGTCATCGGCATCTCGCAGAGCGGCGAGTCCATCGACATCATCGCCGTGATGGAGGAGGCCCGCCGTCAGGGGGCCCCGACCCTCGCCCTGGTCAACGACACGGCCAGCGCGATGGCCCGCGTCGCCGATCACGTCATCGACCTGCACGCCGGGCCGGAACGCGCAGTCGCCGCGACCAAGACCTACACCACCAGCCTGGGCGCCCTTGCGGCGCTGGCCGTGGCGATGGGCGGCCGCAACCTGCGCGAGGCCGATCTGCTGGCCATGCCCGGGCACCTCTCGCGCGCCCTCGAGACGGCGCCGGCTGCGGCCGCCGTCGCCGCCAGCCTGAAGGACGTCGACGATGTCATCGTGGCCGGACGCGGATTCAACCTGGCCACCGCCCACGAGATCGCCATCAAACTGAAAGAGTTGACCTATACGCACGCCGAGCCCACATCCAGCGCCGATTTCCTGCACGGGCCGATCGCCATCCTCGACCGCCGCTACACCGTGATCGCCATCGCACCCACCGGGGTGCTGCTGCCCAACCAGCGCGAGTTCATCGCCCGCGCGGCCGGCCGCCAGGCGCGCGTGGTCGCCATCTCCGACGACGCCGGCGTGCTGGCCGAGGCCACGGCCGCGCTGCGCCTGCCGGCCGGCGTGCCCGAATGGCTGTCGCCGCTCACCGCGGTGCTGCCCGGTCAGCTGATCGCGCTGCGCCTGACCGAGGCGCGCGGGCTCAACGTCGATGCGCCGCGCGCGATCAGCAAGGTGACCAAGACGCTGTAGGCGCACATGGAAGGCGTCGTCGCACTGCTCGATCCCGAAGGCGAGGCACACCTGCGCGCGATCTGGCGTCGGTTGGCCGAGCGGCATGCCGCCCACGCACTCGCCCAACGGGTGCCCTATCCGCACCTGTCCTTTCACGTGGCCGAGGGCTATGACCTCGCCGCCCTCGCGGCAAGCCTGGCACCCGTCGTGCGCGGGTTGCGTCCGCTCGTGGTGCGGAGCACGGGCCTCGGGCTCTTCACCGGGCCGGCCCCGACGCTCTACCTGGCCGTCACCCGCGACCCCGCGCTGAGCGATGCGCACGCCCGGATCTGGCCGGCCATCGAGCCGGCCGCGCGTGGGAGCCAGAGCTACTACGCCCCGCCGGCCTGGGTGCCGCACATCACCCTCGCCCAGCTGGACATCGGCCCTGCCACGCTGGGCCCGCTGGTGGCCGATCTGGCGGGGCTCGACCTTGCCTTCACCTTCACCCTCGACGCGCTGACCGCGCTGACCGTTGACCCGCAGCGTGGGACCCATCACCCCGCGCTGACCCTGCCGCTGGGGCGCTGAGCGCGCACTGTCATGGCCAATCTGAACACCGACCTGCTCGACACCAACACCCGCCTGACGCTCGACCGCGCCGGCGACCTGATGCGGCAGTGGGGGGCTCCCTCGCTGATGCCGGAGATGATCCTCTCCGCCCTGCTGCGCCTGCCGGAGACCACCGGCTACCGCGCGCTGGCCCGCCTGGCCGAGACGCGTGGCTTCAAGCTGAAGGACCTGGAGGCCGAGACCGAGCGGCAGGCGCGCACGCGCAACGGCCGCAGCGCGAAGTTCAACTACGTCTCTGCGCAGAACGTCGTCACCGACCTGACCGATGAGACGCTGATCGTGCTGGATGAGGCGCGCAGCATCGCATTGGCCAACGGTGAAATCTACATCGCCACCGAGCATGTGCTGGCGGCGCTCGCCCAGCCCGGCGTGAGCACGGCCGGGCTCCTTCAGGCGCGCGGGGCGACGGCCGCCGCCATCGCCGCGCTGATGGCCGAGGGCATTGTCACACGCTCACAGACAACCCGCGACTGGGTGGCCAGCGCGCGCAAGGGGCAGGCGCCGCCGCTGCTCATGCGCGAGGGGCTGCTGCGCGACCTCGCCTCGCTGCTCTCGCTCTCGGACAGCCGGCATGTGATCCTGCTGGGCGAGCCGGGCAGCGGGCGGCGCAGCCTCGCCCAGTCGCTGGCCCTGCTCATCGCCGAGGGCAAGGGCCCGGCAGGCGTCAATGCCATCATCGAGATCAGCGATGCGGCCTGGCTGGACAACCCCGGCCTGGCCCTGCAAGTGGCGCTGCGGCAGGCGGCGGGTGGCGCGGTGTTCATCCGCGACCTGCAGCGCTTCTTTGCCAGCGGTGGGCGCCCGGAGGCCTCCAGCAAGGACCTGCTCAAAGCCTTTGTTGGCGAGGCCGGCGCGCCGGTCGTGATCGGCACGGCGACCGAGGCCGAGTACAACGATCGCATCAAACCCAACCCCGTGCTGGCGCAGCGCGCGCATGTCCTGCGCGTGCCGGCCATGACGGCCAGGGAGAGCGAGGCGGCGCTGGCGCTGACGCGGCCGTCCTTTGAGCGCGACTACGGGCTCAAGATCGGCGACGACGCCATCCACCAGGCCTGCCTGCTGGTCGGGCGCTACATCAGCGAGGCGCTGCCCGGCGCGGCCGCGCGCGTCCTGCACCGGGCCTGCGCGCTGCGTCGCTCGGGCGCGGCTGCCGGCCCGGAGGCCATCGGCGCCGACGACGCCACGCTCGCCATCAGCGTCATCACCGGCATCCCCGTGACCAAGCTCGGCGGCGATGAGCGCGCCCGCTTCGCGCGGATGGAGGAGTCGCTCACCCAACGCGTGCTGGGTCAGGATGAGGCCGTGCGCGCCGTCAGCCGCGCGGTCAAGAGCGCGCGCGTGGGGCTGAAGGATCCCAAGCGGCCGATTGGCTCGTTCCTCTTTCTTGGCCCGAGCGGCGTGGGCAAGACCGAGCTTGCGCGCGCGCTGGCCGAATTTCTGTTTGGCAGCGAAGCCAACATGGTTGCGTTGGACATGTCGGAGTATCAGAAGGACGACACCATCAACCGGCTGATCGGCGCGCCGCCGGGCTACGTCGGGTATGAGGGCGGCGGCCAGCTCACCGAGCGCGTCCTCAAGCAGCCGTACTCCGTCGTCGTGTTCGACGAGGTCGAGAAGGCCCATCCCCGCATTCTGGACATCCTGCTTCAGGTGATGGAGGAAGGCCGTTTGACCGATGGCCAGGGCCGGGTGGCCAATTTCAGCGAGTGCGTGATCTTGCTGACCAGCAACCTGGGCGCGGTGTATCTCAATGACCCGGCCAATGCCGGCGACCCCGAGCGTCTGGCGGCCGCCTGCGACCTGGCCATGACGGACGTGCGCGGCTTCTTCAGGCCGGAGTTTCTAAACCGCCTGGATGACATCGTCATGTTCAACACGCTCCCGCCGCCGGTCATGCGCGGGATTCTGGACCTGCAGATTGCCAGGGAAGCGAAGCTGGCCGCCGAGCGCGGGATTGCGCTGGAGGTGACGCCTGCGGCGCGCGAGTGGCTGCTGGCGCAGAACAAGGAAGTGGGCATGGGCGCGCGGCCGCTGCGGCGCATCCTGCAGCGCTTCGTGCGCGAGAAGCTGACGGATTACCTGCTCACGTTGGACAAGCCCCCTGCCCGCGTCCGCGTCGATGTCGGCGCGGAGGGGCTGGTGTTTGGGGTGTAGCGCGACCGCGGACGGCCTGCTGGAGACGGGCGACCGACGACGGAAGACGGAAGCAGGCACTAACGGGCGACGACAGCCACCGTCACCAACTGGCACGTGCTTCCGTCTGCGGTCTGCCGTCCGCGGTCTCCGGACTGCTGTCACCAACTGGCACCTGCTCCCGTCCTCGGTCCCCCGTCTTCGGTCTGAAGTCCGCCGTCCCTCTCCCCAAGGGCGGCAGGTATAATCCCGCCCTCGACAGCAACGACCGGGACGGAACGGCCGAAACGCCTCGACCAGCGACGCCGCAGCACAGGTGAAAGTGCGGTGACGAGTGCAGGTCCGTTCAACCCCCCGCGAGTGCGTGGCAACGGCAGCGCCTGAACCACGCCGGGTTTCGCCCGTTAGCGCGATAGCAGCCGGCCCCATCTGACGGGTCCGGGAACTTGGGTGGAACCGCGCGCGCCTCTCGCCCCATGCCGGGGGCGGGAGGTTTTTTCTTGTCATGGACGCGCGTGAAATCTCGGTCGCGCTGCTGATCGTCGCGATCTGGGGAACCAATTTTGTGGCCCTGCGGGTGGGCCTGAATGGCGTGCCGCCAATGCTGTTGGTGGCGGCCCGCTTCACGCTGTCCGCCTTCCCCGCCGTCCTCTTTGTCAAACGGCCACAGGTGCCGACCGGCCGGCTGATCCTCTACGGCATGGTGATGGGCGTGCTCCAGTTCAGCCTGCTCTACGGCGCGCTCACGCTCGGGATGCCGACGGGGCTGTCGTCGATCGTCGCCCAGTCGCAGGCCTTCTTCACGCTGGGCTTCGCCGCGCTCCTGCTGGGCGAGCGCATTCGCGCGCGCCAGGTGCTGGGCATGGCGATCGCCGCGTGCGGGCTCCTGCTCATCGGCCTGAACATCGACCAACCCATCCCGGCGCTGCCACTGCTCATGACGTTGGGCGCAGCGGCGAGCTGGGGGCTGGCCAATGTCATGGCGCGTCAGGTCGGCCGCGTCGACATGCTCAGCTTTGTGGTGTGGACGAGCCTCGTCCCGCCCCTGCCGATGCTCGCCCTGTCGCTGCTGATCGAGGGGCCGGCCCGCATCACGGGCTCGCTCTCGCACCTCGGCCTGCCGGCCGTGCTGGCCGCCTGCTACACGGCCTATCTCTCCACGGTGCTGGGCTACGGGCTGTGGAACCGCCTGATCTCGCGCAACGGTCCCAGCAAAGTTGCGCCGTTCAGCCTGCTGGTGCCCTTCTTCGGGCTGACCAGCACCGCGCTCTTTCTCGGCGAGACTCTTTCGCCGGGCACGCTCATCGCCGGCGCCCTCGTCCTGATCGGCCTGGTGATCACCGTGCTCGGCGACTCCCTCGCCCGCGCCGTCCGGCGCCTCGCCGGCCGGGGCGGGGCAAACCCGTGACGGAACAACCCACATCAACGCACTGCCAATGTGTCATTCACAGGAGGAATCCTTACCATGAGCAACCCAGAAAAAATGTACGGCAAGAACAAGAACATCCCGGAGTCGTTGTACAAGATCCGGCACTCGCTCGCGCACATCATGGCCGAGGCCGTGCTCGAGCGCTTTCCCGAGGCGCGCCCGACGATCGGTCCGCCAATCGACAATGGCTTCTACTACGACTTCAGCGTCCCGCAGGCCTTCACGCCCGAGGACCTCGAAGCGATCACGAAGCGCATGCGCGAGATCGTGCGCAAGCACGTCGACTTTGGCCGGCGCGAGGTGAGCGAGGCCGAGGCCCGCGCGCTGTTCAAGGACAACGCCTTCAAGCTCGAGCTCATCGACGGCCTGACGCGCGGCGAGGATGACATGGGCGAGAAGGCCGATGGCGCGGCCGCCCCCATCATCAGCCTCTACACGCAGGATGGCTTCACGGACCTGTGCCGCGGCCCGCACGTCGACAACACGCGCCAGATCCACCCGGATTCCTTCACGCTCTCGGCCTCGTCGGCCGCCTACTGGCGCGGCAATGAGAAGAACCCCGTCCTGCAGCGCATCTACGGCCTGGCCTTCAAGACGCCGCAGGAGCTGGCCGACTATCAGAAGATGCAGGAGGAGGCCAAGCGCCGCGACCACCGCAAGCTGGGCGCCGAACTGGAGATCTTCATCTTCGACGACGAAGTCGGTCCGGGGCTCCCGCTCTGGCTGCCCAACGGCGCGGTGATGATCGAGCAGCTCGAGGGGCTGGCCAAGAAGATGGAGCTCGATGCCGGCTACGACCGCGTGCGCTCACCGCACCTGACGAAGCAGGACCTCTTCGTGCGCAGCGGCCACCTGCCCTACTACGCGGAGAGCATGTTCCCGCCCATGGAGCTGGACGAGGGCGTCAAGTACTACGTCAAGCCGATGAACTGCCCGTTCCACCACAAGCTGTTTGCCGCGCGCAAGCGCAGCTATCGCGAGCTGCCGGTGCGCTTCGCCGAGTACGGCACGTGCTATCGCTACGAGCAAAGCGGCGAGCTGTTCGGGCTGATGCGCGTGCGCAGCATGCAGATGAACGACGCGCACATCTACTGCTCGGAGGAACAGTTCGAGTCCGAGTTCATGGGCGTCGTTGACCTGTATCTCAAGTACTTCAAGATCTTCGGCATCGACAAGTACGTCATGCGCCTGAGCAAGCACGCCAAGGAAGGGCTGGGCAAGAAGTATGTCGACAACGAGGCCATGTGGGTCAAGACGGAGGACATGGTCCGCCGCGCCATGATCAGCGGCAACGTCCCCTTCGTCGAGGCCGAAAACGAGGCCGCCTTCTACGGGCCGAAGATCGACGTGCAGATCTACAGCGCCATTGGCAAGGAGTTCTCGCTGGCCACGAACCAGGTCGACTTCGCCGTGCCCGCGCGCTTCGACCTCACGTTCATCGACCGGGATGGTCAGGAGAAGACGCCGTTGTGCCTGCACCGTGCGCCGCTCGGCACGCACGAGCGCTTCATCGGCTTCCTGATCGAGCACTACGCCGGGACGTTCCCGGTCTGGCTCGCGCCAACGCAGGCGATGATCATCCCCATCGCCGACCGCCACGTCGACTTCGCCCGCCAGGTCGAGCGCCGGCTGCTCGCCGCCGGGCTGCGCGCCCGCGTCGATGACAGCCCCGACCGCATGCAGAACAAGATCCGCAAGGCCCAGGGCCACAAGATCCCCTACATGCTCGTCGTCGGCGACAAGGAAGCCGAAGCCGATGCCGTCTCGCTGCGCCTGCGCACGGGCGAGGACCTGAAGGCCGTCGGTGTCAACGCCTTCATCGCGCGCGCCAAGGACGTCGTCGAACGCTACGCACCGGAGCTCTAGCCGCGTCGTGCGCAGCCCACGTCAGCAGTTTGGCGACGGCGTTCGCATCCAACTGCCCAACATCGCCGGCGTCACGCCTTTTGGCGTGATCGCCGGCGCGCTCACCGCCACGGTGATGAACAGCGCCTTCTGGTCGCTGCTCATCACCGGCGGTGTCTTCGCCGGCCGCGCCCAGATGGTGGCGATGCAGCTCATCACCGATGGCGCGCCCCTGCTGGTCGTCGCCGTCGCCGTCCTCGTCGTCAACCTGCGGCACTTGATGTATGGCGCGGCGCTGGCCCCGCACTTCCAGCATCTGGGCTGGCGCTGGAAGGCGCTGTTCGGCATCCTGATGACCGACCTCGCCTACGCCGTCACCTTCCAGCATATGGAGCGGATGGCCCGCAGCGAGGATGCCCCCACCCGGCACTGGTACTTCTTCGGCGCGTGCATGACCAACTGGGTGGCCTGGATGATCGGCGGTGCGATCGGCGCGCTGATCGGCGGGCAGCTGCCCGCGTCGTGGGGGCTGGACTTCGTGCCCACGCTCGCCTTCGTCCTCGCGCTCGCCACCCACGCCTGGGACCGCGCCAGCATCGTCGCGGCGGTGGTTGCCGGGCTGCTCTCGGTTGCGCTGGCAGGTTTGCCGTGGTCGTTGGGCCTGTTCATCGGCGCGCTGGCCGGGCTGCTGGCCGGCGTCCGGGCCGCCCGGCGCGCGGAGGCGGCATGAACCCGATCCTGCTCGTGCTCGCGTTGCTGGCCGCCACCTTCGTGACGCGCTTCAGCATGCTCGCCATTGCCGGGCGCGTCGAGCTGCCGGCCTGGTCGGCGCGCGCGCTGCGCCTGGTCCTGCCCGCGGTGATGCTCGCCCTCGTCGCGCCGGCGGTGTTCACGCGCGCCGGCGCACTGAACACCGACCCGCTCAATCCCCGCCTGTGGGCGGCGCTGCTGGCAGCCGGCGTGGCCTGGAAGACGCGCAGCATGACCTGGACGATGGTCGCCGGGATGGGGGTGCTGTGGGCGTTCGCCGCGCTCGCGCCCGCCGCCGCGCCGTGATAATGTCGGCATGAAGTCGCGCTTCCTCCCCGCCTACCTCGTCACGCTCGTCGTCTTTCTCGTGTTGGATGGCCTCTGGCTCGGCCTGGTCGCCCAGTCGCTCTATCAGAGCCAGCTCGGCGCGCTGATGAGCAAGACGCCGCTGTGGGCGGCGGCGGTCCTCTTTTACTTGCTTTACATCGTTGGGCTGGTCGTCTTCGTGGTCGCGCCGGCCCTGCGCACGGGCGGGCCGCGCAGCGCCGCGCTGCACGGCGCGCTGTTCGGGCTGGTCGCCTACGCCACCTACGACCTGACCAACCTGGCCACCCTGAACGGCTGGCCGGTCACGATCACCCTCATCGACCTGGTCTGGGGCGCGACGGTGACGGCCGCGAGCTCGGCGCTCGCGGTGCTGATTCTGTCCCGCCGCAAGACGGCCTAGACCGGCTGCTGCTGCGTGATGCAGTGAATGTTGCCCCCGCCGAGCAGGATCTCGCGCGAGGGGAGTTGGACCACGCGTCGCTCCGGGAAGAGCGCCTGCAGGGCGGCGCGGGCCGGCCCATCCGCAGGATCGTCAAAGCCCGGCATGACGATGCCGCCATTGGCGATGTAGAAGTTGATATACGAGGCCGCCATCCGCCGCCCGGGCGCGCGTTCCTCGGCGTAGCCATCCCCCTGCCGCGACAAGCCGTCGAACTCCACCTGCGTGATGGTCTGCACGCCGGGGGCGTGAATCTTGTGGATCTCGAAGGGCCGGCCGCGCGCGTCGGTGGCAGCGGACAGCCGCGCGTAGGCGTCCTGCGAGCGCGCGTACTGCGGGTCGTGCTCGTCCTCCGTCCAGTGCAGGGCAATCACACCCGGGCGCACGAAACAGGCCAGCAGGTCGACGTGGCCGTTCGTGTCGTCATCCCTGTAGACGCCCTCGCGCAGCCAGATGACGCGGCTCACCCCGAGATACGTGCGCAGGTTGGCCTCGATCTGCGCCTTCGTCAGCAGCGGGTTGCGATTGGGGTTGAGCAGGCACTCCTCGGTGGTCAGGCAGGTGCCCTCACCGTCGACGTGGATCGAGCCCCCCTCCAGCACCATGTCGCTGCGATAGCGCGCGACGCCGGCCAGCTCGCAGATCTTGCGCGCGGCCAGGTCGTCGTTGGCATACGGCTCGTATTTCACCCCCCACGCGTTGAAGCGCCAGTCGATGCCGCGCACCTCGCGCTTTGGGTTGATCACAAACGTTGGAGCCTGATCGCGCAGCCAGGCATCGTCCAGGGTCATCTCGACCACGCGGATGTGCTCCGGCAGGCTGGCCCGGGCGCGCGCCCACTGGCCGGCGCTGGCGCACACCGTCACGGGCTCGAACTCGGCAATCGCCCGGGCTACGGTGGCGTAGGCACGTTGTGCGGGGCCGGCCCCATCGCGCCAGTTGTCGGCCCGCTCGGGCCAGGCCATCCAGCACATGGCGTGTGGTTCAAACTCACCAGGCATGCGAAAGCCGTCGCGCTGGGGCGTCGTGGGCGTGGGTGTGGGCATGCCGCGTATCGTAGCGCAAGCCTGTCCGGGGGATGCGGTTCAGACTACAATGCCCGCACGGAGTCCCAGATGAAGCTGTTCGCACGTTGCTTGTCCCTCGCGCTTGTGCTCGCCGGATGCGGCGGCGCCGCCGCGCCCAGCGCCCCGGCCGCCCTGCTCATTGCGCCCGGGCGTGACAGCGTGATCACGGTCGGCCAGGCCACCTCGATCGCCGGCACCGTCAACGGCGCCGCGGTCCGCACCGTCGATGTCATGATCGATGACCGCAAGTCCGCGACGGTGACCAACAAGAACGAGTCGCTCAACCAGTTCATCGTCAGCGTGACGTGGACGCCGGACCTGGCCGGCAGCCACCTGATCCAGCTGCGCGGCCTCGACGAAAAGGGCGCCACCGTGGTGACGTCGGAGAACGTCATCGTGACGGTCAAACCCGCCAGCGCCCCACCGACGGCGGTCATCGCCGTCACGACCGTGGTTACGGTCATCGCGCCGCAACCCGCGGCCACGACGGCACCGGCGCCCGCCGGCACCCCCGCCCCGGCCGGCACCCCCGCCGTGACCGCGACCAAGAGCGCGGCAAATTCGATCACGGTGACCAACGATTTCGCGCGCGTGCGCAGCGGCGCTGGCACAACGTTCAAAGAGCTGGGTCAGCTCAACAAGGGTGCCAAGGCCGACGTGAAGGGCAAGAACGCCGACGGGACGTGGTGGCAGATCGTCTACGCGCAGGGCGAAAACGGGCTGGGCTGGGTGTTCGGGGAGCTGGTCAGCTTCAGCGGGGACGCGAAGACCGTCCCTGTGATCGGCAACTAGCGCGCCTCATCTGCGAAGCGCGATCAGTCGGTGAGGCCGCTGCCCTCGCCAAACAGGCCGTCGATCTTGCCCTGCTCGCGTCCGGCGTCATAGCCGACGACGAACATCGTCTTCATCTGCGCCCGCATCGCCACCTGAAAGGATTCGAGCAAGTCCTCTTTCGCAAATTGCCAGGTGCGCTGCTCGGTCTCAATCTGGGTCCGGTTGATCTGCTCGAGGATCTCCGGCGCGATCAACTCCTCCATCGGCGTCTCGCCCAGGATCTGTTCCAGCCAGTTGCGAAATTCGGACTGCGTCATGAGGCGGGATGATACCTGCCTCGACCCGCTGGATGGGCTCGCCAGTGGCCTGCCAAATCTCGCGCATCTCCGCGCAGCGTTCGAGCAGCGCATCGAGCGGGCCGGAGTCGATGATCTCGCCGTCCTTGAGGACCAGAATGCGCGTCGCCAGACGCAGCGCCCCGCGCCGGTTTGACACGGCCAGGATGGCGCCCGGTGCATTGGACGCCGCCAGCCGCTCGCGCAACCGCGCCCACAGCGTCTCCTCGGTCATGACATCCAGGGCGCTTGAGAGGTCATCGAAGACCAGCAGGTCGGTGCCGCCGGCGAACATCCGCGCCGCGGCGGCGCGCTGGAGCTGCCCACCCGAGAGCTTGACCCCGCGCGGCCCAACCAACGTGTCCAACCCGCGTTCGAGCTGCCGCACATCGTCGCTCATCACCGCCTGCCACAGCGCCGGCTCGATTGCGGCCGGGTCGCGCCCGAGCAGGATGTTCGAGCGCAGGGCCTCGCTGAACAGGCGCGGGGTCTGCGGCGTGTAGGCGCTGCGCGGTGGGACGAAGAACTCATTGGGTTGGGCAACCGGCTCGCCGTTCCAGAACACGCCGCCAGACTGGGCGGGCAGCAACCCCAGCAGCGTCCGCAACAGCGTCGTCTTGCCCGAGCCGATGCGGCCGGTCACCACGATGATCTCGCCGGCCTCGATCGAGAAGCGCGCCGCGCTGATCCCGCGCCCGCTTCCCGCATACACGTGGCTGAGCGCGTTCACATCGAGACGGCGCAGCTGCCCGGGCCGCCCCGGCCGCAGCCCGCGCACCCAGTCCGAGGGCGTACCCAGCCAGCGCGGCGGCGCGCCATCCAGCAGCGGGATCATGCGCTCGACGGCGACGCGCGATTCCTGCAGCTGCGACAGCGACATGCCGACGTAGTAGCCGAAATCAGTGACGCGCGCGGCGGCATACGAGAACAGCACGAAATCACCGACGCTGAAGGTGCCGGCATGCAGCGCGCGCGCCGCGAGTACCAGGATCGCCGCGGTGACGACCATGGCAAGGTCGTTGACCAGGCTGTCCAGCACCAGCTTGCGCATGAACTCATCGCGCACGGCGTAGTGCTTTCTCAACCCGTTCAAGCGCTCGAGTTGTTCGACCGCGCGGCCCTCTGCGCCCGCGATCTGCAGCGCCTGCACCGCGCCGAAGGCATCCCCCAGCAGCGCGCTGATGCGCCCTTCCATGTTGCGCAGGTTGCGCAGGTTGCCCAACCGTTTGTAGTTGATCAACGCCACGGCGGCCGGGCTGACCAGCAAGGGCAACAGGGCCAGGCTGGCCAGCGGCAGGTTGACCGAGGCCATGGCCGCAAAGGCGATGGTCGCGCCAACGCCGGAGCCAAAGATGTTCTCCAGCTGGGTGAGGTAGAAGGGCAGCCGATTGCCATCCAACCCCATCCGGCTGACCACTTCGCCCGGCGGGAACGGCATCTGGTGCGCGATCGGCCGCCGCATGAAGCGCTCGAACAGGTTCATGCGGATGACATTAACGCTGCGGAAGAAGGCGGTGTGTTCGAGATACACCGCGCTGAGAAGCGCCCCCACCCGCAGCAGCGCGACGACGACGAACAGGCTGATCGTCAGCCACAGATCAGGCCCCAGCGGGCGTTGCTGGGTGAGGTGATCAAAAACCGCGCGCGCGATCAGCCCGGGCGCCAGCACCAGGCTCAGGCGCAGCGCCTGCGGCACGAGCGTGGCCGCGTAGTGCCAGGGCGAATAACGGACGAGGTTCGCCAGCAGCGCGAGGACGTCTCGCATCGGGGCGGGGGTGCGGGTCTGCGCGGCCGCGTCGCCGGTCATGGCCCCTCCTCCTCGATCAGGCCCGTCCGCAGCATGGACGAGAAGCGTGACCCGGGATCGCGCTGCAGCGCCACGCGCTCACCGTGCTCGGTCACGCGCCCGCCTTCGAGCACCAGGATCTCATCGGCCCGCAGCGCGGTCGCGAGGCGGTGCGCGATGATGATCGCCGTTCGCCCCGCCAGCAGGCGGTCGATGGCGGTCTCGATCAGCCGCTCGGTGGTCGGATCCAGCCGCGCCGAGGCCTCATCGAGGATCACCAGGCCGGGGTCCTGCAGAAAGGCCCGCCCCAGCGCCAGCAGCTGCGCCTCGCCAGCCGAGAGCGAGGTCGCCCCCGCGATGGGTGTGTCCAGACCGTTGGGCAGCCGCGCCAGCCACTCCGCCAGGCCGAGGCTTTGCAGCGCCCGCAGGATGGCCGCGTCCGTGATCCGCCCGCCCTGCGCGGCGTTGTCCCAGAACGTGAGGTTGTCGCGCACGGTGCCGTGAAAGAGCTGCACTTCCTGCGTCACCACGCTGACGCGCGCGCGGATGCTGCGGGTGTCCACCTCCCGCAGGTCGAGGCCCGCCAGCCGCACCTGGCCGGAGGCGGGATCATAGAAACGTGACAGCAGCCGCGAGAGCGTGGTCTTGCCGCTGCCGGTGCGCCCGAGCAGGCCCAGCACGCGCCCGGCGCCCAACGTAAAATGCACGTCTCGCAGCACCGGGGTGCCGTTGGCATATTCGAAGCACACGCGCTCGAAGGCGACGGGGAGCGCGCCGGCCGGCAACGCCCGCGGGCCATCGATGATGCGGCTGCGCAGGCTGAGCAGTTCGCTGGTGCGCTCGATGTTGGCGGTCGCGCGCTGGAAGTCATCCAGCTGCTCGGTGATCTGCATCAGGTTGGTGGCGATCAGGTTGGTGTAGGCGAAGACGAGATACAGCCCGCCCAGCGACATCGAGCCTGCCGTGATGAAGATCGCGCCCAGCGTGAACGCCAGCGCCAGCCCACCCGAGAGCAGCAGCTCCCACACGCCCTGCGTGACGCGGGCGATGGTGTTGGCCGTCCGCCGCGCATCGCCGTCCCGCGTCGTGAGCGCGCGCAGCTGCTCGAAGGCATACGGCAGCCCGCCATTCCCGCGCAGGTCTTCCGCGCCCGCGATGCGCTCCTCGATGAAGGCCAGCGTGATCGCCACCGCGCGTCGCCCGGCCTTGAAATACGGCACGCCGATGCGGTGCAGCCGGGCCAGCACGGCCAGCGAGATCAGCGCAAAGACGGACAGCGCCGCGCCGAGGCGCGCATCCTGCGACCACAGGATGACCAGCGCGCCGGCCATCAGCAGCGCATTGCCGGCCACGCGCAGCGTGAACTGAGAGAAGAAGTTGGCGAGCTGCGAGATGTCGCCATCCACGCGCTCGATCAGCTCACCGGGGGTCTTGCTGTTGTGAAAGCCGAGGTCGAGCCGCAGCAGCTGAAGGGTGAGGTCCGCCCGTAAGGCATTCATCGCCGTCCAGCCCACGTTGTCGCTCGTCCAGGTGGTGAGCGGGGTGAGCACCTGCTTGACCAGCACCACGGCCAGGAAGGCGGCGGCCAGCCCCATCAGCGCATCTTCGGATGCGCCGGCCCGCGCGACATCGATGATCGCCTGCATCAGGCGCGGCCCGCCCAGCTGCAGGGCGATGCCAAACGCCACCAGCGCCGCGAGCAGCGCAGCGCGGCCGCGCTGCGGCCTGAGATACCGAAGCAGAAGTGCGAGGGTCGGAGACATGGTTCAGGTCGCGCATGCCTCCGCGGGGGTGAAACGCAGCGCACCGCCGGACGCGGCGGCCAACTGATCGAGCAGGCCCGGTTGTTGATCCAGCAGCGCGCGCACGGCCGCGCAGCCACCGCTGCGATACGCCCCGATCAGGCGGCCCTGGGCGAGCGTATCGCTGCGCCGCGCCGCCGCTGATGCAAACAGGTCGAGGGTGCCACCAGCCATGTTGCGCGCGGAAGGATCGGCCGGCGGGCGCGCCGCGAGCCCCTGCGCATAACGCAGCAACGCCCACTCCGCAAGAATGGCTTCGTCGGACATCGGCGGCGCCTGGCCGGCGCTGTATGAATACACCCCGCCAAGCAGCGGCAGGGCCTCGGGCGCGGGATCGCCGCCACGGGCCAGCGCGTCACCGGCGCGGGTGAGCGCGGCCACCGCTGCGCGGGGCGGATCAACCGTGCGGCTGCGCTCGACCAGCGCGTTGCCGTCAACGACCAGCCTGCGTTCGAGGGTGCGCCCCTCCGCAAAACCGACGCGATGGGCAATGCGCACGCCGCGCGCCGCGGCATCGAGCTGCACCGTCACCAGGGGATCGGGCTCGGCCTCCCGCCACAACACGCGCAGCGCGCCACTCCCGCCCGAGATCAGCATCCAATCGGCAAAGGCGGCGTTGTGCCCGCTGTTCCAGCTGCGCCGAACCAGCACCTCGGCCAACCCATCGCCGCTCAGGTCCTGACCCGGTCCAAGGGCGTAGCGCCAATTCGACCAGGGCTCGCCGAGCGGTGTGACGCCCGGCTCGGCGCTCAGGCCGGCATGAACCGTCCAGCCCTGACCGGGAGCGGTCGGCCGCTGCAAGACCGCCAACTGCCCGCGCGGGTCCCACGGGGTCGCGTCCCCGGGCAGGAGGGCGAGCACGATCTCGGCCCCGCCCCCGGGTAGCACGTCAACGTCCGCGGCCTGCGATGCGAACTCCCCGCCACCCTGCCCGAGCAGCGCGAGCGCCTGCGCGGCGGAGGCGTCGGCGGGCAGACAACGCGCCACGCCCTCGGCCGACCAGGCGCCATCCGCCGGGCGCGCGCAGGCGGGCGGCTGGCACGCAGAAAGGACGGCGCTGCCGAGCAGCGCCAGGACAAGCAGAATGGCGCGGCTCACGGGGAGTTCTGGGGGCCAAGCGCGAAGGGAGGAACTTCGAGCGTTGGAAGGACGGGTGCCGGGGCGGTATCGCCCGTGCGGCAGGTCGCTGTGCGCGTCGGCAGCACGCCGCCGCAGGTCTGTGGGAAGACCCCCAGCCTGGACGCGACCATGACCATCGATAGGAGCACTGCCATCACCACTGCAAGCGCGCCAAACGTTCGGGCCAACGCGCTATCGACTGCCCCGTCCGGCCCATCGAGGTCGAGGACATCATCCACGCAATCATTATAGGACGGCGAGGTCGACGGCCACGAGCGCCTGCCGAACTGCGATAAAGTTGGCCCGCAATGAGTTTGTCCACTGGAATCGTCGGCCTGCCGAACGTCGGCAAATCCACCCTCTTCAACGCGCTGACCGCCGCCGGCGCCCTCGCCGCCAACTACCCGTTTGCCACCATCGAGCCGAACACCGGCGTCGTCGCGGTGCCCGATCCGCGCCTGCGTGACATCAACGCGTTCGTCAAGACCGAGAAGATCGTCCCCGCCAGCCTGGAGGTCGTCGACATCGCCGGCCTGGTCAAGGGCGCGTCGCAGGGGGAGGGGCTGGGCAATCAGTTTCTCGGCCACATCCGCAGCGTGGATGCCATCCTGCATGTGGTGCGCTGCTTTGACAACGGCGACGTCGTGCACGTCAGCGGGTCAGTCGACCCGATCCGCGATGTCGAGATCATCGACCTCGAGCTGGCCCTGGCCGACCTCGAAAGCGCCGAGCGGCAATGGCAGAAGAACAGCCGCGCCGCCGCGCAGCGCGACGTGGACGCCGGCGCGCGCGCAAAACTGTTGGAGCCCATCGTCGAGGCGCTCAAGGAGGGGCGCCCCGCCCGCGCCGTGATGACCGGCTGGGATGCCTCCGAGAAGCGCATGGCCGCCAGCTTTGGCCTGATCACGACCAAGCCGCAGATGTATGTCGCCAACGTCGATGAGAGCGATCCGCTCGGCGCGCACAACCCGCACTACGCGCGGCTGAAGGCGCGCGCCGAGGCCGACGGGGCCGAAATCGTCGCCATCTCCGGCGCGATCGAGGCCGAGATCGCCGCCCTGCCCGGCGAGGAGGAGCGCCGCGAGTTTCTGGAGAGCGTCGGCCTGCCCGAGTCCGGGCTGTCGCGTCTCGCGCGCGCCGCCTATCACCTGCTCGGGCTGCAATCGTATTTCACGGCCGGCCCCAAGGAAATCAAGGCCTGGACCATCCCGGTGGGCTCCAAGGCGCCCCAGGCGGCGGGTGTCATCCACACCGACTTCGAGCGCGGCTTCATCCGCGCAGAGGTCTACACGTTGGGCGATTTGCGCCAGTTCAAGACCGAAGCCGCCATCCGCCAGGCCGGCAAGCTGCGCAGCGAAGGCAAGGAATACGTCGTCCAGGACGGCGACATCATGCACTTCCTGTTCAACGTCTGATCTTCACCCGCTCCCATGTCCAGCATCGAGGAGGTCAAACGCCGCATCGACATCGTCGAGGTCATTGGCGCCTACGTCAAGCTGCAGCGGGCGGGCAAGATCTTCAAGGGGCTGTCGCCGTTCAAGTCCGAGCGCACGCCCTCCTTCGTCGTCTATCCAGACTCGCAACTCTTCGTCGATTTCTCGAGCGGCGAGAAGGGCGATGTCTTTGCCTTCCTCATGAAGAAGGAGGGCTGGACGTTCGCCGAGACCCTGCGCGAGCTGGCGCGCCGGGCCGGGGTGACGCTCGAGGAGCGCACGCCCGAGCAGCGCCAGAGCGACGACCACCTCGGCCGCCTGCGCGACGCCTGCGCCCAGGCCGCCGTCTTCTTCCACACCCTGCTGATGACCGCGCCGCAGGCCGGCCCCTGCCGCGACTACCTGCGCGACAAGCGCGGGCTGACCGACGCGACGGTACTGGGCTGGCAGCTCGGCTACAGCCTGCCGGACGGGCAGGCCCTGCACGCGCACCTGTCCGCAAAAGGCTTCACGCCGCAGGAACTGATCGATGCCGGGCTGCTGATCGAGAATGAGGCCGGCCGGCGCTATGACCGCTTCCGGGGCCGGTTGATGATCCCCATCCGCGACGACCGCGGGCGCGTGATCGCATTTGGGTCCCGTTCGTTGGACGGCAGCGAGCCGAAATACATGAACTCGCCCCAGACTGCGCTGTTTGACAAGGGGCGCACGCTGTTCGGGCTCGACCGCGCCCGCGCCGCGATTCGCAACGAGCAGGTTGCCGTGCTGGTCGAGGGCTACATGGACGTGATCGGCCCGCAGCAGGCCGGCTTCGCCAACGTCGTTTCCGGGATGGGCACGGCCCTCACCGAGGAGCAGTTTCGGGCGCTGAAGCGGATGACCGACCGCATCGTGCTTGCGCTCGACCCGGACGCGGCCGGCAACCGCGCCGTGCTGCGCGGCGTCGATGTCGCGCGAGAGACGCTCGACCGCGAGGAGGGTATTTCCTTCGACGCGCGCGGCGTGATCCGGCACGAGTCGCGGCTCAAGGCCGACATTCGCGTCGCCATCCTGCCGGAGGGCCAGGACCCCGACGAGATCGCCCTGCGCGACGCCGCGCTGTGGCGCAAGCTGATCGAGGAGGCGCGCCCCGTCGTCGAGCACGTCATCGACACGCTGCTGGCGGGCTTCGACCTCGCCGACCCAACCGGCAAGTCCCGCGCGATCCAGGCCGTTGCGCCGATCATCAGGGACCTGAGCGATCCCGCCCAGGCCGATCACTACACCCAGGCCGTCGCGCGCAAGCTCAAGCTCACCCCGCGCGCGGTCGCCCAGGCCATCGGCCTGGCGATCAGCGAGGCGCAGCGCAAGGCGCAGGCCCGCGTCCAACGTCAGACGCCCATCCAAGCCGAGACACTCAGCGGCGAACCGCCCGATCCCAGCCTTGACATGCCGCTGGAGGGCGCGGGCGTGGCACCGGCGACCACCCCGGCGGGTCGGCGCAGCGCCGACCTCGAGGCCCATCTGCTTGCCCTGCTGGCCGCGCAACCCGAGTTGTTGATGGACGCCAACGTCGCGTTGTCACGCGCCAACCTGGAACCGCTGGGGGTTGAGGATTTTCACAACCCCGCCCTGCGGACCGGCTTCTTTCAGCTCGATCGCGCGGCAAAGGGTCAACCGTTGGGCGAGTCGAGCGAGGCCGACGCCTGGCTGGCCATTGTGGGCGAGGTCGTCCTGCCGCCCGTGGGCGATGGCGAGGACGCCGATGCGCGCCGGCGCGAGGAAGTGATCCGCACCGGGTTGCGCCTGCGCGAGGACAACCTGCGCCGGGAGCAGCAGGCGCTGCGCTTTCTCATCGCGGATGCCCGCGAAGCCGGGGATGAAGCGACGCTCGGGGGCCTGACGCGGCGGCTTGCGGACCTGACCAACCGGCACTGGCGCGCACAGAAGGCGCTGCGCCTGCGCGGCGCGCTCAGCGCGGGCTAGCCCGCCGGCAGCGCCTTCAGCAAGCCCTGCTGACCGACCTTGGTCGAGCCCACCCGGACCGCGAAGGCGAGCGCCGCGTCGGCGTCCCGCCCATCCAGCAACGCGCACAGCATCGCCGCCGCGAACGCGGCGCCGGCCCCCTGCGCATCCTGCACGGCAACCTGCGGCGCGGGCGCGACGTGCAAGTCCCGCCCATCAAAGGCCACCGCGCCATGCCGACCGCGTGTGACGATGACCAGCGCCGGCCCCAGCGCCTGCGCCGCGCGGGCCAGGGAAACGGCATCGGCCAACGGAGCATCCTCTTCTTCGGCCATCGAGATCTGCGCCCAGCGCGACTGCGCGATCAACGCTCGGTTGTGCGCATCCAGGCTGCGGTCGGCGTTGAGATACACCGGCACGTCCGCCGCCGCGGCGGCGCGCACGGCGCGCGGGACGCCGGGGAAGGCGTAGAAATCGGCGTAGAGCGCATCCGCCCCGGCCAGGCTGGAGGTGTCGGCCTCGCCGCAGGTCGCCCAGCACGCGCTCTCCTGGACGATGAAGGCGCGGTTGCCCAGTGCGTCGACCAAATCGACTTCGTAGGGGGTCTGCAGATCGGGCCGCAGCTTCGCGGCCACCGTCACGCCCTCGCCGTGCAGCGTGGCCAGCGTCTCGCGGCCACGCACATCAGCCCCCAGGTCATTGCAAATAATCGTTGTGCTCGCGCACTTCCAGGCCGCCAGCGTGCGCGCCACCATCACCCCATCCGCGCCGATGAACGGCCAGCGCGCGCGGGCCCGCGCCCCGCCATTCGCGCCGGGGAGCCCCGCCGGCAGCGCAAAGACATCGCCCGGGCAGAGATAGCTGAAGACCGACAGCCGCATGCGCAACACTCAGGCGGCGCGATTGCGTCGATACACGACGTGGTAGACCAGGCCGACGAAGACGGCGCCGCCCACAAAGTTGCCCAGCACGACCGGGATCAGGTTGGAGATGAACCCACCCAGCGTGATGGCCGCCGCGCCATGCCCATACCCACCGAAGGTCTGCAACAACCAGCCCAGCGGGATGACATACATGTTGGCGACGCTGTGTTCATAGCCAGCCATGACAAAGACGGTGATCGGGAAGACGATCGCGGCGATCTTGTCGATCACGCTGCGCCCGGCGAAGGCCATCCACACGGCCAGGCACACCAGCACGTTGCACAGGATGGCACGGAAGAAGGCGACATCAAAAGGCAGTGACACCTTCGCCGCGGCGATCTTGACGTAGGTCTCGCCCAGCGCGCCGCCGTTCAACTCCGCATGCCGGGCCAGGAACACCAGCACGGCCAGGCCCACCGAGCCGATCAGGTTCGACAGCAGGACGAGGCCCAGGTTGCGCATGAACTCGCCTGTGCTGATCTTGCGGTCCGCCCAGGCCATCACCAGCAGGTTGTTGCCGGTGAAGAGCTCGGCCCCTGCGATGACGATCAGGATCAGCCCGATCGAGAACAGCAGCCCGCTCAGCAGCTGCGCCACCGCCGGGCTGAGCGACGCATCCGACTTGATCATCGTGGCGGCCATCCCGCCCAGGCCGACAAAGCCCCCGGCCAGCATGCCGAGCGTGAACGTGCGCATCGGGGGCAGGCGCGCTTTGGTCACACCAACCGTCTCGACACGTTCTGCGATTTCTTTCGGGGAGTAGGCGTCAAAGCCAAAGAGTTCTGAGGACATGGGAATGGGAGTGAATGAGAAGCGACTGCGGCCGTGCCGCAGTCGCCATTTTCCATCCAATTGGAGGTCGATCGCGAACGTCAGGCGATCAGTCGGTCACGCGACGAATCTTGCCGGCGATGGGATGGCGTTCGCCCTTCGGCCACTCAAAGCCGGGGCGCGGGTGGGCAAGATACACAAAGCCGAAGTGCTCGGACGGCGCGGGCAGGCCGACAAAGGCGGCGGTATGCGCGTGCAGGGCCGGCATCCAGCTCGCCCAGCGCATGCCCAGCCCGAGCGAGTCGGCGACCAGGTGCATGTTCTGCACCGCCATCCCGACGGCCATGATCTCCTCCCAGACCGGAAAGCGCAGCGGGCTGGGTGGCGTCATGCCGACGGCGATCCACACGGGTGCCTTCCACACCCGCCCGCGGAAGTCCTCCTGCGCCTCGGACTTGAACCCTTCTGCGGGCGTTCCAAGCCGATACGACTCGGCGAGCGTCTCGCCCAACGCACGGCGGCCTTCACCCGTATAGACGGTAAAACGCCACGGTTCGGTGCGGCCATGGTTGGGCACCCAGGGCGCGGCCGACAGGACCAGATCGATCAGCGCGGGATCGATCGGGTCGGGTGACATGTCCTTCAGACCGATGCTGCGGCGGTGTTCGAGCGCAGCCAGGAGGTGGCGGGCTTCTTCAAGCGATGGCATGGGCTGGATTCTACCGATGCCCAAAGACGATTTTGAGATCGCGGGTACCATCGCAACCCCATGACCCACCCGGCAACCGCCCACCTGCGCAACGCCCTGTATGGCCGCCTGTGGCCGCTGCTGATCGCCGTCGTCGTGCTGAACTTTGGCTACCCCATCCTCAGCATGGCCGGCGGCTTTGGCGATCTGATCTACATTGCCGCCTACGCGCTGATGCTGGTGCTCGGCATCTTCGTCACGGGCAATGACCGCGTCCACGTCATCCGTGCCGGTGCCTTCGCCCTGCTGTGGTTTGTGCTCTCGCTCCTTGTCGCCGCCCATCCCGGTAATGCCGCGCTGCGCATCGCGCAGCTCGCGGCCCTGCTGCCGGGGCTGGCCATCATCATCGCCTCCCTGGCGCGCTTCATCGTCGAGGCGCGCGTCGTCAATGGCCAGGTACTGATTTCCGCCATCACCATCTACGTGCTGCTGGCGGTCTTCTTCGCGCCGGTCTACGGGTTGATCGAGACGCTGGCGCCGGGCAGTTTCGTGGACAACGGTCTGGGTCGACCCGTGCAGTGGCAGCAGCTGATGTACTACAGCACCGTCACCCTGACGACGGTGGGCTATGGCGACATCCTGCCGCTCAACCCGTGGGCGCGCACGCTTGCCGCCCTCGAGTCGGTCACGGGGGTGCTCTACATCGCCGTGTTGCTCGGCCGGCTGGTCGGCATCTACCGGCAGGAAAAGTAGCCGCGCCCCTACGGGCGTGTCCAACGTAACCATCTCTGGGAGGACCTCTGGGCCGCCCAGGGCATGAAGGGATCGTTGTTGCGCTGCGATATCTGCACGGTCACCGGCGGATCATTGCGCCAGAAGATCGGCAGATACATCAGGAATCTGGGGGCGACCGTCGGGCTGGGCGTCGGGGTTGCAGTGGCGGTGGCCGTCGGCGTCGTGGTCGGCGTATGGGTCGCCGTCTGAATCGGGGTTGCGGTTGGCGTGTCGGTCGGCGTTGCGGTTGGCGTATCAGTCGGCGTTGCGGTTGGCGTGTCGGTCGGCGTTGCGGTTGGCGTGTTCGTCGGCGTCGCCGTTGGCGTGTTCGTCGGCGTCGCGGTTGGCGTCGCCGTTGGCGTGTCGGTCGGCGTCGCCGTTGGCGTGTTCGTCGGCGTCGCCGTTGGCGTGTCCGTCGGCGTCACGGTTGGCGTGTTCGTCGGCGTCACGGTTGGCGTGTTCGTCGGCGTCACGGTTGGCGTGTTCGTCGGCGTGGCCGTCGGTGTGTTCGTCGGCGTCACGGTTGGCGTGTTCGTCGGCGTCACGGTTGGCGTATTCGTCGGCGTCTCCGTCGGGAGGCCGATGCTGGCAAGCGCGACGTTGGACATCGCACTCATGTTGTCAACGTTGTCAAAGGAAAATATCGCCACATAGATCGGGCTGGCAGACCCGACGTTGAAACTGGTTGTGCTCAAGCTCCCGCTCGATGAAACCGAAGTCGGACCGATCGCATTTGCCGCCCACCAGTTTGTAACGGCGGAATTCGTCGAATTGGGCTCCGTAATGGGCTTGGTGCTCCAAACAACGTGATAGCGGGCCGCGTCCGTTGGAGGTTGCCAGGTGATCGTTACATTGCCGCTGCCGTCCGTCGTCGCGGCGAGCGTCGTGATCGTCACCGGCGGCGTTGCGTCCGGGCGCGGGGTGTTCTTGACAAAAAGGTAGTAACGGGATTCGAATTGCCCCTTCCAGCTGGCGAAGTCGCCATACGAGCCCGTGCCACCATTCAGGCCTGTCGTGAGATAGGCCACGGTCTGCGTGTAATAGCCGATCTTTCCAGTGTGCCAGTAGTACCAAGCCTGGGGATCGACGAGCGACTGCGAGGTTCCATCAGAAACCCCGGCTCCGCCATTGCGTGCGTTGAAGTAATACGGAAAGTTGCCGTAATTACGATTCCACTCGATCAGACCGGAGAGGTAGTTGAAGCCCTCGGCATAGTCCTGCCAGCGGCCAGCGGCTCGCACCTCCTCCAGATAGTCGACAATCGCGCGGGCCAGATAGCCTGTCTGGAAGCCGCCCCCGAGGCCTTCGATCGTGACGAGCTGATCGCCGTAGTACGGGTCCTGATAGGGCCGCAAATGGGTTCTGACATGCATGGCCATGTCGTTCAACAGATTGGCATCTCCCGTGATGCGATATGCCTGCAGCGCCTGATTGAAGGTGTGCCCGATGGCCCGGCTCGACTGATCGGGATATGGACCGGCAAGCTGCAAACGCACCTCACGGAACTGCCCGACGAATTGATACCAATCCTTGATCCAGGGATTGCCCGTAAGCCAGTATGATTCCGCAACGTGATAGAACCAGGCGTGCTCGTCATCACGCGCGTAGTAGACGGGCGTCTCGCTGCCCGTGCCGGCGAGGGGTGCCGCAGCCAGCCGTGACTGGCCGGGCGTATACGCCCGCCAGCGGCCACCGCAGTACGGGTTCTGCGTCAGTTGCAGCGTCGACCAGTCGGCCGCGAAGTCAAATCCATTCAGCCACTGCGGGCGCAGGTTTATCTCGGCTTGTCCATAGCCTTCGGTATTGAAATAATCGCCACTGCGGAAGGTGGAGATTTGCTCTGCACCGCTGTATGGCCAGCCTCCGGTGGTGCACGAAGCCGCGCGATAGCCCGGCTCGGGATCCAGGAAGTTCGTGAATCCGGCACCGTATGTTGTGTGGGTTGGGCTGTACCAAAGCGAGATCCACCAGTAGCGCTCGGGATACATGTAGTCCGGCAGGGGTTGCGCAACCGCACTCGGGATTGTCGACTGGGGCGGAATGACACCGCCGAGATCAAGCGTGGCCCTGGTCTGACGATACCAATCGGTCGGCACCATGGCCACGGGCGGAAACTGAAAGAGTCGGGCCAGACCGATCTTTTCCGCATCTGTTCCAACACCAACATGGAAGTTCAGCATCACTTCCTTGTAATAGTTCTGCATGTCCTCCAGCCAGTACAGGCCGGAGGCACTGATCTGATGGTCATACCATTGCGCGCTCCACGAGGGGAAGAGCTCAACTCGCAGCTTGTTTCCGGCATCCGCCACCAGGCCGTTCGGCCAGGTTTGCCAGAAGTTGCGTGTCGCAGCCGTCATGCCCCAGGTGCTGCCGCTAAGATCGATAAAGCCCTCCGGACCGTTGCTGTCCGCCAGCGTGCCCGAGTCATACAGGACGGCATTGGTCGTGCCGTTACGTATCTTGAAGTTGTTGTGCATTTCCTGGGCGAGATAGGCACCGGCCGTGTTGGACGTGCTGTAGACACTGCCGTTGCCCAGACCAACGCGAATGGTCGTCGGTGCCGACAACGCCGTCTGGAAGTCAAGGTTCATCGATTCGAAATACAGTGGCCACGAACGCACAACGGTCTTATCGGCATTCTGAAGCTGATAGTCCACCTTGACGAAGGGCTTGCCCGCAAAGGCATAGATGCGCACGGCAAAACCGTGCACGTGGTTGGTCGTCGTGATGAAGCGCGCAGGCGCCTCCACCTTGATCACCGAGCGAACAGGCCCGCTTTCCTCGATTGTCACCGTGGGTGCCGAACGTGCCGAGTCGTACTGCGTCGCGCCCGCTCCGGCGCGCGGACCAAACACACCGCCATTCTGCGTGCTGGAGGCAATCACCTGCTCGGACGGGTCAAATACTGAATCACCGTTCTGATCCAGCCAGACCTGATCCAGAATGTTGAAGGCGGTCTTGCTGACGGTGAACTTGAGTGGACCGGTGTTGACGGTGATCGCACCCGAACCATCCGTGATCTGAACCGGGCTTGCGGGCGCAGTCTGGCCGCCATCCGTCAGGTGATAAATCACCGTTCCGCCCGCAGCAACGGTCGCCATGAAGTGAACAAGCACATGCCGCAGGCTGTTGTCAGGCCAACGCTCCATCACTTCCACCTGGGAGGCCGCTCCCTGAATGCCCAGCGCGCTGGCGGTGAAATACTGGCCCATCGGCAGGGGTACAGGCGCGCTGACGGGATAGGCACTCGCCGCCGTCGTTGCATTCCCTTTCACCGAGATCGCGACATCCAGCGCAGTCACCGACGCCTCGACAGCCGGGAGCTGGGATACCCCGGCGGCCGGCAGCGCCGGGCTCGCAACAACTGAAACACACAGGGCCACAGAGAGAATGGGAACGAGGATGGAAGGTAATTTCATGGCAGCATTATTGCGAATCTCAGATGATTCCAAGGGTGCGGAAAGTGGCACACATCCTAACCGCTTTCCTGGCCCGTCCCACCTCTCAATCCGGGAACAGCGTCGGCAACAGCTGGGGGGCGTACTCGCGGACGTGGTCGCTTGACAGCCCGCCTCCGGCGCCGGTCTTGACGATGTCGCGATACAGCATCCCCGAGCGACGCAAGGTGCGCACCTGCGTGCGCGGGTCGAGGTCATACAGGCCGAACTTCATGCGGTATCCCTCGCCCCACTCGAAGTTGTCGACCAGCGTCCAGTGATAGTAGCCCTCGATGCGCCAGTTGAACTGGGCGTGCCGCCACAGCTCGCGCAGGTGTTCGAGCAGAAAGCCGGGCCGCTGATCGTCGTCGGCGTCCGGGAGGCCGTTCTCAGTGATGTAGATCGGCAGGTCCAGCCGCGCCAGCTTGCGCAACAGCGGGGCCATCCCCTCGGCATGCAGCTCGCCATAGCCAAAATCACTCAGCGGCGCGCCGGGGGTGAACTGGATGCGACCGTACAGCCCGGCCGGATTCTTACGGTCGAAAGACACACGCTCGCGCGAGTAGTAGTTCAGCCCGATCCAGTCGAGCGTGCCGGCCAGGCCGCGCGCGCTGACGGATGCCCCGCGCCGCAACAGCGCACTCCAGCGCCCGCGTGTGAGGGCCTCGATCACGGCATTGTTGAAGATGCCGTCATACACCCGCGTCATCAGCCCATCCAGCGGGCTCCCGGTCAGGGGCTGGAACAGGCGCATGTGATGGGCCAGCCCGACCCGCGCCAGCGGTTGCGCCTCGTGCAACACGTGATAGGCGGCGCCATGCCCGAGCAGCAGGTTGCGGACAACGGCCAGGGTCGAGTCGATCTCGCCACCCCGCCCGGGTGGCATGCGCCCGCCCGAGAGATAGCCCATCACCGCGTAGATATTTGGCTCGTTGACCGTGCACCACAGGTCGCACAGATCGCCCAGCGCTTTCACGACCTTGCGCACGAAACGCTCGAAGCGCGGCACGACCACGTCGTGCTCGATCCACCCGCCGCGCTCCTCCAACCAGATCGGGTTGGTGAAGTGATGCAGCGTCACCATCGGCTCGATGCCACGTCGGCGCAGGCCCAGCAACATGGCCCGGTAGCGTTCCAGCGCGGCCTCGTCAAAGACGCCATCGCGCGGCTCGATGCGGCTCCACTCCAGTGACAGCCGATGCGCGTTCAGCCCGAGCTCGACCATGCGGTCGAAATCGGCTTCGGCATTGGCCCACCAGTCGCAGGCCAGCCCGCAACGGTCATCGTTGGCGATGCGCCCGGAGGTCTGCTCCCAGACCGACCACTGGTTGTTGTCGTTGCCACCCTCGACCTGATGCGAAGCCGTGGCGGTGCCCCAGCGAAATCCTTTCGGGAAGAACAGCGTTGCGTCAGCCATGCGTCATGCAGCGAGCCCGTGGGTCTTGCGCACCTTGCGCGCCGCCTGATACAGCGCCCAACGCAGCGGTGACAGGGGCCGAACCCAGGCCTCGACGAAACGAATCAGGCGGCCGCCATAGCCGCGTTTGTGGCGATACACCCCCCACAGGCCATCGTGGCGGGTCTCGAAGCCGGCTTCGAGCGCGGCCTCGTCGGCGTCGGGTACGCCCCACAGGTCGTAGCGCGCGCACCCGCGCGCCCGCGCCCAACGCATCGCCTCCCACTGCAGGCGATACGGGGCCATCAGCTCGCGCCGCGCGGACGTGCTCGCGCCGTAGAGATACGTCGCCGTCGTCCCGCACGCCACAGCAAAGAGGCCGGCCAGCAGCTGCCCGTCGGCCTCGGCCAGCATCAGCGTCGCGTCCGCGCCCAGCCGTCGCCAGGCGTCGGCGTAGTAACCGGCCGGGTGAATCGAAAAACCGTCGCGCCCGGCGGTCTCGGCCATCAGCGCGCCAAACGCAGCAAGATCGGATTCTCCGGCGGCGCGCACGGTCACCCCCTTGCGGGCGGCCAGGCCGATGTTGTAGCGCGTCTTCTGCTTCATCGCGCCCAGCACCGTCGCCTCATCGGACGCGCTGATGTCGACGACGATGGTGCGGCGCGGCTGCACCGAGAAGTCCAACGGTGTGAAGCCGGATGCGCCAAGCAACCGCCGCGCGGCGTGCGCGTCTTCGAGGTCGGGCTCCACCACCAGCGCCAGGGCCCCCACCTGCCATGCCGCCTGCGCCGCCGCCTCGAGCGCCGACGCCGCCCGGGTCGCATCAGCCCAGGCCACCACGGGGCCCCGCGGCGCGTACGCCAGCAGGCCCATCGCGGCAGGCAGTCGGCGCAGCAGCAGCTGTGTGCCGCTCACGACCTGAGCGCCCTCGGTTTGGGTGGCCAATGCGCTGCGCCAACCATGCGCGCGCTTGAGATCCGCCCAGCCACTGAGTTGCAAAAAGTGCCCGTGAGGATGGCGCCGGACAAAGTCGTCCCAATCGGCAGGAGCAAGGGGCGCGGAAGAAAGGGCGGTCACAGACAGGGTCGCCGCGGCGCGGCTAAGAAAGAAAGTCGGGGAGCGGGGATTTGAACCCCGGACCTCTGCGACCCGAACGCAGCGCGCTAGCCAGGCTGCGCCACTCCCCGAACGAAGGTTGAGTCTACCACAGGCTAGAATCACGGGACCGCCGCGCACACCATGCACAAGATGATCCTGCTCTTCAAGGCCCCCGCCGACATCGAGGCGTTCGAGGCCGTCTTCGCCGCCCAGCACGTGCCGGCCATCACGGGCATCCCCGGGCTGGTCCGCGCCACCGTGACGCGCGGCATCGCCGGGCCACGCGGCCCCGCGCCCTTTCATCTCATCCACGAGCTGTACTTCGAAACGTTGGACGGCATGCGCCAGGCACTCGAATCCCCCGCGGGCCGCGCAGCCGGCGCGACCCTGATGGCCATCGCGCGGGACTGCGTCGAGATCATGTTCGCCGAGACCTGGGAGTAAAGGCCCCGCGGCGTGGGGCGCGCTTTCGCGTGGGGAAACAGGGCGTCTCCGGCCCGGAAGCGCGCTTCGTATACTCCCGCGCAGCCTATGACCACTTCCAGCGAACGCCCCGTCACCGATCTGTTGAACCTCACCGGGCGCGTGGCCCTGATCACGGGCGCGGCCGGCTGGCTGGGCTCGGCGATGAGCCGCGCGCTGGCCGAGGCCGGCGCCACCGTCGTCGCCACCAGCCGCGAGGCCGACCGTGCCGCCGCGCTCGCCGCCGGGCTGCCACGCCCCGCCGGACAGAAGCACCTCGGGCTGGCCTTCAACCCCGACGACAGCGACACGATCGAGCCGTTCATCGTCTCGACGCTCGCGCAGGTCGGCACCCTGGACGCCCTGGTGAACAACGGCTACAGCGGCACCGCCCCCAGCATCGACACGGCCACGCCCGCCGACTTTGACAAGGCCTATCACTCCGGGGTGACGAGCTACTTCCTCCTCGCGCGCGCCGTCGCCCGGCACCTGCAAGGCCGCCGCGCGCCAGGCTCGATCATCAACATCGCCAGCATGTATGGCGTCGTCGCCAGCTACCCGCACGTCTACGACGACCTGCCCGTGCGCAGCCCGCCCAACTACCACGCGCTCAAGGGCGCGGTCGTCCACCTCACCCGCCACCTGGCCGTGTACTGGGCCGAGTCCGGCATCCGCGTCAACGCCATCAGCCCCGGGCCCTTCCCAACGGACAAAACTCAGACGAACCTGCCGACCTTCATCCCGCGCCTGGCGGACAAGGTGCCGCTCGGGCGGATCGGCCGGCCGGAGGACCTCAAGGGGTTGATCGTCCTGCTCGCCAGCGACGCCAGCCAGTACATCACCGGGCAGAACATCCTGGTCGATGGCGGCTGGACGGCCTGGTAGGAGAGCCCATATGGCACGCTTTTCCGGCAAGGTCGCCCTGGTCACCGGCGCGGCGCGCGGGATCGGGCGCGGGATCGCGATGCGCCTCGCCCGCGAGGGCGCCAGTGTGCTGGTCAACGACTTCGCCAACATGGACCTGGCGGAGCAGACCGCATCCGAAATCAGTCAGTTGGGCAGTGGCCCCGGCGGCGAGGGCCAGCGCGGGCTGGCCTACCGCTGCGACGTCTCCGACCGCGCGGCCATGGAGGCGATGTTCGCCACGGCCATCCAGCACTTCGGTCACCTCGACATCGCCGTCGCCAACGCCGCCTACTCGCGGCGCGGGACCATCACCGAGCTGCGCTGGGAGGATGTCCGCCGCACGGTGGAGGTCATTGCGTTTGGCACCTACACCGTCTGCCAGCTTGCCGCCCAGCGCATGGTCGCCCAGGGCGGCGGCGGCAAGATCCTGGTGATCAGCTCGCTGCAGGGCGAAAACGCCTACCCGGAGAGCACGCCCTACAACCTGGCCAAGGCCGGCATCATCCACCTCGTCAGCACCATGTCGATCGAGCTGGCCCGCCATCACATCAACGTCAACGTCATCAACCCGGGGTGGATCGACACCCCCGGCGAGCGCAACCACTTCACCGACGAGGAGATCCGCAACGGCGGTGCCCAGATGCCCTGGGGACGCCTCGGCACTCCCGAGGACATCGCGGCTGCGGCGGCCTTTCTGTGCAGCGACGAGGCCGACTACATCAGCGGCGCCGCGCTGCGCGTCGACGGCGCGCTCAAGCACAAGAAATGAACCCCGCCCTCCCGCAACGTCCGCTCGGGCGCACCGGCCTGCGGATCCCCGCCCTCGCCCTCGGCACGGTTGAGCTTGGCATGGATTACGGCATCGCGGCGGCGGGCGACCACCGCCGGCCCGATGAAGCCTCGGCCGCGCGCCTGCTCAACCGCGCGCTCGACCTCGGCGTCACCTTCATCGACACCGCGCGCGGGTATGGCGAGGCCGAGGGCGTGATCGGCCGCGCCATCGGGCACCGCCGCGCCGAGTTCGTGCTGGCCTCCAAGGTTGCCACGCCCGCCGCGTTGCGCGGCCCGGCACTGGCCGCCCACGTCGCGCAGGAGCTCGAGACCAGCCTTCGCACGTTGGGCACCGATTGCATCGACCTGGTCTACAGCCACACCGCGACCGTCGAGGAGATCACGCGCGGCGAGGTCTTCGAGGCACTCTCGGCCGCGCGGCGGGCCGGCAAACTGCGCGCCATCGGCGCCAGCACGTATGGCAGCGACGCGCCCCGCGCCGCCATCGCGCAGGGCGGCTACGACTGCATCCAGGTCGCCTACAACCTGCTCGACCGCACCCTCGACGCCGAGGTGCTCCCGGCCGCCCGCGCCGCCGGGATCGGCGTGGTCGCGCGCAGCGTGCTGCTGAAGGGCGTGCTCACGCACCGGGCCGCGCACCTGCCGCCGGCGCTGGCCCCGCTCCGGGAGGCCGCCACGCGCGCCGCCGCCATCGGTCAGGCGGCTGGCATTCACAGCCTGCCCGAGCTGGCCTATCGCTTCGCCCTCGCCAATCCCGCGCTCAGCGCCGCGCTGATCGGGACCGCCCACCTGGACGAGCTGGAGACTTGCGTACGCTATGCGCACGCGGCCCCGCTCGACGCCGGAACGCTGACCCGCCTGGACGGCGTGGCGATCAGCGACCTCGATCTGCTCAACCCCGGCAAATGGCCGGCCTTCTAGAGAGACATTCCAACGATTCAAGCCATGACACACTTCACCGGGATCTACCCCGCCCTCGTCACCCCCATGAGCGCCGACGGCGCGCGCATCGACCTTGCCGGCCTGCGCGCCCTGGTGCGCTTTCATCTCAGCCGCCACGTCAGCGGCTTCTTTGTGACCGGTGGCAGCGGGGAGGGCATCCTCATGACCGCCGACGAGCGCCGTGCCGTGCTGGAGACCGTGATGGCTGAAACCGCCGGTCGCGATGTGCGCATCATCTCCCACGTCGGCGCGCACGTCACGGCGGCCGCGCGCGAGCTGGCCGCGCATGCCGAGTCGGTCGGCGTGCACGCCATCGCCGCCGTGCCGCCCTTCTACTTCCGCACCGATGCGCAGGGCTTGCGCGATCACTACCGCGTCATCGGCGATGGCGCGCCGCACACGCCCCTCTTCGTCTACAACATCCCCGGCAACACCGGCGTCGAGGTCACCGCCAGTGTCGTGGCCGACCTGCTCGCGGTGCCGACCGTGCGCGGGATCAAATACTCGTCGTACAACCTGTATGACCTCTACAACATCACCCGGCTGCGCGAGGACCTCACCGTGCTCAACGGATTCGACGAGGTGCTGGTGGCCGGCCTGACGATGCGCGCGCATGGCGGCATCGGCAGCACCTACAACATCATGCCGGCCGCCTTCGTCGCGCTCTACCGCGCCTATCGCATGGGCGACCTGCCCGGCGCGCAGGCCTGGCAGTGGCGCATCAACACCGTGATCAAGGCCCTGCTTGGCCAACCGTTTTTTGCCACCCTCAAGGCCGTCCTCACCCACTGGGGTGTGCCGTGCGGCGCGCCCCGGCAACCCAACCGCGCCATGTCGGCCGAGGAGACCGCGCGCGCCGTGCAGGCGGTGCTGGCCTCCGGTGTCGAGGCGCTGGAGCAGGACGCGCTGAAGGCGCTCGAAACGCTGCCGGTGGCGGCCTGAGGAGACGGCAACATGAGCTCAGACGTTGGACTTTCCTGGTCGGCGCTTGACACCCCCGCGCTGTGGACGGATCTGGACAAGACCGAGCGCAACATCGCCAGCCTCGCCGCGCACTTCAAGCGCGCCGGCGTGAACTGGCGCCCGCACACCAAAGGGATCAAGGTCCCGGCGCTCGCGCACAAGCTCCTGCGGGCCGGCGCGATCGGCCTGACCTGCGCCAAGGTCAGCGAAGCCGAGGTCATGGCCCAGGCCGGCGTGACCGATATCCTGGTCGCCAACCAGATCGTCACCCCGACCAAGATCACGCGCCTGGTCAACCTGCGCGCTTCCTGTGACGTGAAAGTCTGCGTCGACAACGCCGACAACGTCGCCGCCCTCGCCGCGGCCGCGCAGGCGCGCGGGGTCACGCTTGGCGTGCTGGTGGAGTTGAACACGGGCATGGAGCGCAGCGGCGTACTGCCCGGCGCGCCCGCGCTGGCGCTCGCCCGCCGCGTGCATGAGGCGCGCGGCCTGCGCCTGGCCGGGCTGATGACCTGGGAGGGCCACAACCTCGCGTTCAGCGACCCGGCCGAGAAGCGGCGCGGGATCGAGGCCAGCATCGCCCAGCTGCTCGACACCGTCGCCCGCTGCCGCGCCGAGGGCCTGCCCATCGACATCGTCAGCGCCGGGGGCAGCGGCACCTACACCATCACGTCCGGCATCGCCGGCGTCACCGAGATCGAGGCGGGCGGCGGCATCTTCTGTGACCTGAACTATCAGTCCTGGGGCGTCGAACTCGAACCATCGCTCTTCGTCAAGTCCACCGTCACGAGCCGACCCGCGCCCGGGCGGATCATCCTGGACGCGGGATTCAAGACCCTGCCGCGCGGCTTCATCAGTGCGCGCGTGATGGGCGTGGACGGCGTGACGTCCATCGTGCACTCGGCCGAGCACGGCATCGTCACCCTCGACCGCGACAATGCGACGCTGAAGGTCGGCGATGCCGTCGATCTGATGGTCGGCTACAGCGACGCCACCGTCTTCGCCCACGACACGCTGTACGGCATGCGCGGCGGGATCGTCGAGGCGGCCTGGCCTGTGCTCGGCCGCGGCAAGCTTCAGTGAGCGGCGGCCAGCGCGCCGCGATACATGCCCTTGAGCCAGGCCTGGAAGTGGTGCACACCTTCCTCGCGTTGGACGGAGAAGCGGCCGGTGCGATATGCGCGTGAGCGCAGCCCGACCTGCACCTGCTCGCACACCTCGATGTCCTCGCGCTGCACATCCTCGCTGTAGGCGATGTCGGCGGCGATCTGGGCCTGCGCCTCGGGGGCCGTGGCATTGACATACAGGTAATCAAAGACGACCACGCAGTGATTGGCGTCGACCGGCAGGACGAGGTTCGTCTGCAGCCGCCCCCCGATGATGTTGAGCATCAGGTTGGGGAAGATGAAGTAGTAGAACGCTTCGCTGGCCGTCGGACCATACATGGCCGTGTCGACATCCTGGCGGAAGGGGCTGTACTGCAGCGAGTAGCGTGGATACGTCTCGGTCACGTACTCGTTGTAGTCCAGGACCTTGTTCAGCTCGGGATGCACGATCGGCACGTGATAGCCCTCGAGGTAGTTGTCGACATACACCTTCCAGTTGCAGGCAATGGGGTAGCTCAGCCGGCTGTGAAAGGTCAGCGCGCCCAGATCGATCGGCGCGATGCGCTCGCGGATGCCGGCCGTGACCGGATCAAAGGGCTCGGGATGCTCGTCCAGGTTGGCGAACATCATCCCTTCCCAGACCGTCAGCGCGACCGGCAGCAGGCCAAAGTCCTTCTTGTCAAAGAGGTCGACGCGGTCCCAGTGCGGAACACCGCGCAGCGCGCCGTCCAACGTGTAAGCCCAACCATGATACTTGCACTGCACAACGCGGTTCACGCAGCCGGGCTCGGTGGCCAGTGGGCCGGCGCGGTGGCGGCAGACGTTGTAGAAGGCGCGCAGCTCGCCCTCCAGATCGCGCACGATCAGGATCGGGTTCTCCGCCACGGTGGCGGGGAGATAGGATCCCGGTTTGGGCACCTGGGAGACATGCCCCACGTAATGCCACTGGCGGGCAAAGATGTGCTCGCGGTCCAGAGCGTGGTAGGCCGGGTCCCAGCTCCATTCGGCGGGGATGGTGCTGGCGCGTTCGATGGGTTGTTCAAGGAGGTCGGCGGGGTCAATTTCGGGGAGAATGGGGCGCGTCGTGGACATGGCGCGAATTCTGCCACAGGGTTTTCGCCGGTCACATCCGATGATCATTCGTTAGGCTTTTCGCGCCGCGTCGCGCGGGGAGCGGGAGATGAGGGCAACGCATGAACGCACCAACTCTTACGGATGTCCTGCAGGCCCGGCGCCGCATCGCGCCGTATCTCGCGCGCACGCCGCTGCACCGCTACGCCGGGCTGGATGCGCTGATTGGCACCGCCGTCTACGTCAAGCATGAGAACCACCACCCGGTCTGCGCGTTCAAGGTGCGCGGCGGCATCAACCTCATCGCCCAGCTCAGCCCCGAGGAGCGCGCCCGCGGTGTGGTGACGGCCTCGACAGGCAACCACGGCCAATCCATCGCCTTTGCCTCACGGCTGTTCGGCGTGACCGCGCGGGTGTGCGTGCCCGAGGGCTCCAACCCCGGCAAGCTCGCCGCGATGCGCGGGCTGGGTGCCGAGCTCATCGTCGCGGGGCAGAAGTTTGACGACGCGCGCCGCAACGCCGACCGCATCGGCCGCGAGCAGGGCTTCCGCTACATTCACTCCGGCAACGAGCCGCACCTCATTGCCGGCGTCGGCACCGAGGCGCTCGAAATGTTGGAAGACGAGCCTGCGTTGGACGTCATCATCGTCCCCGTCGGCGGTGGCAGCGGCGCGGCCGGCACCTGCATCGCGGCCAAGGCGATCAACCCGCGCATCGAGGTCATCGCCGTGCAGGCCTCGGCGGCCCGCGCCGCCTACGAAAGCTGGAAGCAGCGCCGGCCGATCGTAATGCCCAACGAAACGTTTGCCGAGGGCCTCGCCACGGGGGAGCCGTTCGAGCTCCCGCAGGCCATCCTGCGCGAAATGCTCGACGACTTTGTGCTGGTCGATGACGCGGCGCTGCTGCAGGCGATGGTGTGGTACGCCGAACACGCGCACACCCTGGCCGAGGCGGCCGGCGCGTCGCCGCTCGCGGCAGCCTGGCAGCTGCGCGAGCGCCTGGCCGGTAAGAAGGTGGGGCTGGTGCTCTCGGGCGGCAACACCTCGCTCGCGCACCTGCGGCGGGCGCTGACCGAGGTGGCGTAGCCGCTAACGCGTCCAGTGGCCATCCTCGCTACGCGCGAGGAAAATGTCGAAGGGGGCGAGAAAGGCCGCCAGCGCATCGACGCTGAGCAGGCCCATCCCCTGGAAGGCCCCGGCCTGCGTGATGCGGCCCGCGGCCAGGTCGCGCGCCAGCAGCACCGCGGGTGACGAGGCCACGCGCGGCCCGTTGCGCGGGGCCACCACCGCTGCCCCGCGCTCGCGGCCATCGGCATCCGTCGCCCACACCGCGACCGCGCCGGCCAGGCTGCCAAACGCTTTGAACAAATCACTCAGCCGCGTCAGCGGGGCGGCCAGCCGATCCGGGTGGAAGGCCGGCACGAGTCGACGGAGCCCGCCGAGCGCGCCAATCGCGTCGTTGAAGAGGTTCAGTTCCACGCCCGCGCGGAAAACCACGCGCGCTGCGCCGTAGCGGGCGGGGAAGAGGCCCAGCTCCGCGGTGTCGCACAGCTGCACGCGGCGGCGCCCGACCGGCGCCGGGAACTGTTCGTTGGTGCCCATCGTCCAGCCCCGGTGGGTCACCCAGGCCCCCTCCTCCCATACCCGCACCGGTGCGCCGACATAGCTGAGGATGCTGGTGATCGTCGCCAGCCCGGGCCTGTTCTTGTTCCCGGCCGACAACGCCACCCGCACACTGCACAACGTTCCAAGTTCGGGCAGGAGCGATTCCAGCAGCGCCGCCGTGATCGCCGGCGACGAGCTTGCGCCCGTGCAGACGAACACGCCCGCCGCCCGCGCGGCCGCATCGAGCGCGCCAAAGCCCTCGACATACCCGCGCCCATCGCCGATGTCGACATAGGCGCGCCCGCCCTGGATACACAACTCTGGGAGCTCATATCCACGGATCTGAAACGGGCCGGCCGTGTTGATGACGAGGTCCGTTGCCGCAAGCGCGGCGCGCAGCGACGCAGGGTCGGTGGCGTCAAGCCGGGCGAAGTTCGCGCCAAGGCTGGCGGCAAATCGCTCGCCACGAGCCGGGTCACGGCCGGCCACCGTCAGCGCAAGATTGGCATCCCGGGCCAGTGCATCGCAGATCTGGCTTCCGAAGACGCCGTAGCCGCCCAGCACCAGCACTTTGTAGGCCATGGGTCAGATGTCCTCAAACCACCCGCGCGGCTGCCAGCTTTCGGCGAGCTTCACCCCTTCACGCGCGGCGGCGCGCACCCCGCGTTGCAGGGCCGGCGAGTAGCGATAGCGTTTGGCGGCCTCGACAAATTCGTCTTCGTCGACAATGCGCGCCGCCTCGCCCGGGCGCTTGGAGACATCCAGCTCGTAGTCGGTGTATTCGAGCTTGCCGGCACGCAGCCGCACCGGCGTGCCGATGTTCACGTACAACTCATCGAGCTCACCCGTCCGACCGTAGCACTCCAGCACGCCCTGCGGCCGGTCAAACCAGAAGAAGCCGCGGATGTGGGAACGCGTGCGCCAGGCACTGCGCGGCTGACGCACCAGGTTGCCGATCTGCGAGGCCGTGACCAGCCCCTTTTCGTCGATGTCGTGCAGCGTCGTGCGCCACCAGCGATACGGCCGGCCATCGTGCTTGAGCGCGCGGGCGCGAATCACATCGCCGGCCCGCAGCACGCGAATGTCGCGCCGCACCGGCCCCGCCTTCCAGGCCTCGGTGATGCGCAGGCCCTCCTCGGCCGCCGCGCGCACCCTCGCCTGCAGGGCATCGGAGTAGCCGTAATGCGTGATGGCCGCCTCGAACTCATCCTGATCGACGATGCGGGCGGCCTGCCCGGGATGCTTCACCACGTCCAGCTCGAGGTCGGTGTACGAGATCGACCAGGCCGTGAACTGGGCGGGTTTGTTGATGTTGAAATACAGGTCCGCGCCGCTGCGGCTGCCGACGTGATGAAACTCGAACAGCGAGTACATCTTGTCGATGAAGAAGGTGCTGCGCACATGATCGCGCGCCACGCCACGGCCATAGGTCGGCGACAGGATCGCCCCACCCGGCCCGGCATACGTGATGACGCGATCGGCGCGCACTTCCTCGACCACCGCCCGCCGCCAGCGATAGACCGTGCCATCGGAATGCATGGCCCGGATGACGATATCGTCACCCGCGCGTAACGGCATGGCACGGCCCGGTCTTGGCATCGCGCTATTCTCGCATG
>JAIBCK010000103.1 GCA_019694215.1 Thermoflexales bacterium | reverse complement strand
ACCCCGTCGCCGTCCTCGGCGGCGTCCTCGTGCGTGCGCGCGGCGGCCATCAGCGCCTTGCTCACCGGGAGGGCGGCCGTGATGCGCTCCTTGTCGCCGATGGCGATCAGGTTGCTGAGGAAGGTGCCCTTGCCGGCCCGGTCGGCCTCGGGGATCTGATATCCGCGCAACGCATAGACTTTACCCAAATTGCTGAAGAACAGCACCGTGTCATGGCTGTGCGCGGAGAACAGGAAGATTACTTCGTCGTCTTCCTTGGTCGCCATGCCGCTCGAGCCACGCCCGCCACGGTTCTGCGCGCGGTAGGCCTCGGCCGGCGTCGACTTGATGTAGCCGCGTTGTGTGAGCGAGATCAGCACGTGCTTGTCGGCGATCAGCTCCTCGTCCTCAAAGCTCTCGCGCGCATCGCTCAGGATGCGGGTGCGGCGGGCATCGCCGTAGCGGTCGATCAGGCGCTGGCAGTCCTCGCGGATCAGGCCGAGGATCTTGCCGGGGTTGGCCAGCAGGTCCTCGTAGTAGGCGATCAGGCGCTGGCACTCCTGATACTCGTCCTCGATCTTCTGCCGTTCGAGCGCGGCCAGGCGCCGCAGCTGCAGGTCGAGGATCGCCTGGGCCTGCACATCGCTGAAGGAGAAGCGCTCGATCAGCGTGGCCTTCGCCGCTTCTGCGCTCTCGGCCTGGCGGATGATGCGGATGACCTCATCCAGAAACTCGATCGCGATGCGCAGGCCTTCGAGAATGTGGGCGCGTGCGCGCGTCTTGGCCAGCTCGAACACGGTGCGGCGGCGGATGACATCGCGGCGATGCTCGACGAAGATCACCAGCGCGCGCTTCAGGCTGAGCAGGCGCGGTTGGCCCTCGACCAGCGCCAGCACCTGCGCGCCAAAGCTGGTCTGCAGGGCGGAGAACTTGTAGAGTCGGTTGAGCACACGGTTGGGCTGTGCCCCACGGCGGAGCTCGATCACCACACGCATGCCGCGCCGGTCGCTCTCATCGCGCAGGTCGGAGATCTCCTCGATGCGGCCCTCGCGGGCGAGATCGGCGACGCGCTCGATCCACAGCGCCTTGTTGACCTGATAGGGCAGCTCGGTGACGATGATCTGGAAGCGGTCGCCGCGCTTCATCTCCTCGATCTCGGCCACGCCCCGAATCACCAGCCGGCCGCGCCCGGTCGCATACATCTGCTGGATGCCCTCGCGGCCCACGATCAGGCCGCCGGTCGGGAAGTCCGGGCCGGGGACGAGCGCGGTCAGCTCGTCGACGCTTACGTCGTCCAAGGCATCCCAGCGGTCGATCAGCAGGTTGACCGCGGAGCACAGCTCGGTCAAGTTGTGGGGCGGGATGTTGGTCGCCATGCCGACCGCGATGCCGGCCGCGCCATTGAGCAGCAGGTTGGGCATGCCCGCCGGCAGCACCCGGGGTTCCTGCGTTGTGCCGTCGTAGTTGTCCTGCCAGTCGACGGTGTCCTTGTCGAGGTCGGTGAGCAGCTCCTCGGAGATGCGCGAGAGGCGCACCTCGGTGTAGCGCATGGCCGCCGGCGGGTCGCCATCGACCGAACCGAAGTTGCCCTGCCCGTCCACCAGCAGGTAGCGGATGGAGAAGTCCTGCGCCATGCGCGCCATGGCGTCATAGACGCTCATGTCGCCGTGCGGGTGGTACTTGCCCAGCACATCGCCGACGACGCGGGCGCTCTTGCGATACGGCGCCGAGGGACGCGCGCCGGTGTCATGCATGACATACAGGATGCGGCGCTGGACGGGCTTGAGGCCATCGCGCGCATCCGGCAGGGCGCGCGCGACGATGACGCTCATGGCGTAGTCGAGATACGCCCCCCGCACCTCGCGGTCGATGTCGACCACGCGGATGCGTCCGGCATTGTTGGGCTCGATGGTGATCTCGGAGAGCGGCGCAGGCGTTGCGGGCGGGGTGTCTTCGGGAAGGGGTTCGTTGACGGGCGTTTCGCTCAAGGTGTCCTCGCGATGTCAGCGGACGGGCCGCCCGGCAGCGGGCATTTTGCCCGCTTCAACCTTAAGAAAGTCCATGAAAATCTTTAAGGTTAAGGCCTCCGTCGCAACCGTCTAATTATACCTGAAAACCCGCGCAAAGTCCAGAAAAAACCGGCTCGGCGCGGGGGTCGCGCTCAGCGTTCGATGTCGTATCCGGTGACCGTCACGCCGTGTACTTCGAGCCGCTCCACGATGCGGCCATGGGCGGCCAGCCAGCGCGCATGCGTGCCGCCCGCGTCCCACATCCAGGGCTCCGTCTCGACCAGCCACACCCGCCGCCCGGGGGCCAGCGCGGGGGCCAGAACGGCGCTGACGGCCCGCTCTGCCGCGGCCTCGTCACCGCCGTTGACATAGGCGCCCTCGACCACGCCAAACGGAAGTGGTTGCGTGAGGTAGTGCTCGAAGGGATGGCGGCCATACGGGATGACAAACACGGCCGCATCCGCGGGGGCCGCGCGCGCCCCGAGCCAGGCCGCCGCCGCGCGGTTATCGGGGCGGATGGGCTCCATGCGCTGTGCAAGCACGCCCAGCGCGGCCAACCCGAGCACGGCGATCAGCGCCGCCCCCCGCAGCGCGCGCGGGCGAAGCGCGTTCAGGCCGGCCGCGACGAGCAGGCTGAGGGCCGGCGCGCACCAGGCCAGGTAGCGCGGCTCATACAGCGGGACGCGCGCCGAGACCACCGCCAGACCCGCCAGCGGCGCCAGCAGCCAGGCCACCAGGACGGCCGCCGTGCGCGGCCCGGCGGCGGTCGCGCCAAACGCCGCCAGCCCCAGCAGCCCCGCCCCGACGACCAGCAACCCCGCCCAGGGCAGGCCGACGAGCTCGGGCTGCGCGGGGCCAAACGCCCACAGCGCCAGCGAGCGGCTGAACATCGCCGCAAGCCCGACCGGGGGATGCCCGAGGTTGGCCCCCCGCCACCACACCCCGAGCAGCGGCACGGCGACGGGCAGAATGGCCAATCCGGCCAGGACCGCAGCGCGGACCGGCACGCGCGCGCCGGAGCGCCGCAAAACCAGCCCCCAAACGAACGCAACGGGCAGCGCCAGCGGCGAAAGCACATGGACGAAGGTCGCGGCCGCCATCAGCCCGGCAAAGGCCAGCCAGCGACGCGCAGAAAGGGCCAGCAAGGCAGAGGCGATCAGCAGCGGCTGCAGCGAGTACATCTTGCCCTCCCCGGCATACCAGATCAGCACCGGCGAGACGACCAGCAGCAGCAGCGCCACGAGCGCCGGGCGCGGCCCGAGCAGCCGCCGGGCCAGCCGATACAGCACGGCCAACAGCAACACCCCGGCCAGGACCGAAAAGGCGCGCAGGGCAAGGTCACTGACCCCGGCGCCCGCCAGCCAGCCCCGCAGCATCAGGTGATACAGCGGGCCGTTCTCTCCGGGGCGGCCGAAGTTGCCCAGCACGGTCTCCCACGGCGCCTGCGCAAAACGGATGGAGTCGACTTCATCGCGCCACAGGCTCTCGCGCGGGAGCTGCTCGAGGCGCAGGGCAAAGCCCGCCAGCAGGAGCAGCAGGAGGAGGGCAAAACGCGCGGGCAGGCCGGCGCGGGACGCCGGGGCGATGGTCATCGGGAGCATGGATTGTAAAATGCCCCTCCCCATGGCCGACAGCCTGCCGCCCCAGAACCCCGAAGCCGAGGAGGCCGTCCTCGGGTCGCTGCTGATCGACCCGCAGGCCATCCCGCGCATCGCGGCATTCCTCAAGGCCGAGCATTTCTCGGTCCACAAGAACGGCTGGGTGTTCAACGCCATCCTGGCCATGGGCGAGAAGGCCGACCTGCTCACCGTCTCGACGGAGCTGGCCCGCAACAACCTGCTCGATGAGTGCGGCGGCGAGGCGTATCTCGCGCAGGTGGCCACGACAGTGCCGACCGCGCTCAACGTCGACGCCTACGCCCACACGGTCGAGGAGACGGCGATTCGGCGGCGCATGATCACGGCGGCCGGCGATGTCGCCAAGATCGCCTACGACCTCAGCCAGCCCATCCAGCAGGTCATCGAGCGCTCAGAGGCCCGCATCTTCGAGGTGTCGGACAAGCGCGACAGCGGGCACATGGTCCCGATGCGCCGGGCGGTCAACGATTTCTTCGAGCGGGTCGAGTATCTGCACGAGCATAAAGACGAACCGTTGGGCATCCCGTCCGGGTTCCCCGACCTGGATCGCCTGACCGGCGGCCTTCAGCGCGGCGACCTGATCATCGTGGCGGCCCGCCCGGGCGTGGGCAAGACCGCCTTCATGAACGGGATCGGCTATCAGGCCGCGCTGCGCTACAAAAAGCGCGTGGCGCTGTTCACGCTCGAAATGAGCAACGAACAGGTCGTGCACCGCCTGGCCGCCTCCGAGACCGGCATCGACAGCCAGCGCCTGCGCTCCGGCCAGCTGCGCGAGGATGAGTGGAGCAACCTCGTCCGCGTGTGCTCGCAGATGAGCGACCTGAACTTCTACATGGACGACACGCCGTCGCTCACCCCGCTCGACCTGCGGGTCAAGGCGCGGCGGATCTATCAGGAGTTCGGGCTGGACCTGATCATCGTCGACTACCTGCAATTGATGCAGAGCGAGAGCGGCAGCCGCAACGAGAACCGCGTGCAGGAGATCTCGTTCATCTCGCGCAACCTCAAGCAGATTGCGCGCGAGCTCAAGGTGCCGCTGATCGCGGGCAGCCAGCTCTCGCGCATGGTCGAGCAGCGCAGCGACAAGCGGCCGATGTTGAGCGACCTGCGCGAATCCGGCAGCATCGAGCAGGACGCCGACATCGTGATGATGATCTACCGCGATGAGATCTACAATCCCGAGACCGAGTTCAAGGGCATCGCGGAAATCAAGGTCGAGAAGAACCGCAACGGTCCAACGGGAATGGCCAAGCTCTTCTTCGACCGCAAGCTGACCGCCTTCAAGAACCTGATGCGCGACAAGATCGAGCTGTAGCCTGGCGCGATGTTTGACGCCCTGATCGAGCAGACCCTGGCCGAGATCGACGATCTGGCCGAACTCAAGGTCACCCTGGTGGCGGCCTGGCTGATCGCGCGCAAGGGCAGCCCAACGGCCACAGTTGACGCCACGGAGCTGGCCGCTGTCCCCGCCCTGCGGCGCGGGCTGGGCTTTGCGCCGGACCTGGCCATCGAGGCCGCGCTCAAGCGCGCCGTGGCGCGCGGCACGCTGATCGAGGTGCGCCCCTCCGCCAGCGCCGGCCCGCGCTTTTTGTGGGCGGGCGAGGAGGCCCGCGCCTGGGCGGCTCAGGTCACCCGCCCCCAGGCGGCCGTGCCGGAGACGCGGGCGAATCCCCTCGACGCGGCCGCGATAGCGCTGGCCCGCGTGATCGAGTCGCTCGAACAGCTGGATGCCGCCGCGCTCGATCAGGACGAGCGCGCCATCCTGGCCGAGTGGCTTGCGCAGGGCTACAGCGCGGCCGAGATCGAGACCGCCTTGCGCGCGGCGCTGGCCGTCCCACGCGTGCGCTCGTCACCGGCGCGCGGGCTGCGGGATGCCGCGCAGACGCTCAAGGCCCGCCGGCCGGCCGCGCCGACGCCGTATTACCTGTGGAAGGAGGGCACGCTGAAGGCGCCGCCCGATGGCATGGTGGCGTTCCGCGACCGGGCCGGGCGCTGGCCCACCGGTGCCGAATATGACGTCATCCGCGCCGCGATCGGGCTGTATGGCGAACCCGCCGCGATTCGCGGGTTGGCAAATACCGTTTCGCGCGAGCATCCCTCGCCCGACCGCCTGATCGACCACCTGGCCGAGAGCGAGGCCGCCGCGCTGGCGCTCGAACGCGCAGCCGCGCTGCCCGACCCGAAGCTGGTCGCGGTGCAGCGTCTGTATGAGGCCCTGACCGGGCTTCCGCCCACGGCGGCCATCCAGAGCGACATGCGCCACCTGCTCGAGACCGATGTGCCGGAGGTCGCAACCTGGCAGGCTGCGTTTGACTATTCAGCCGGCCAGAACAAGCGCGACTGGCGCTACGTGCGCGCTGTGGCGCTCAACCCGAACCCGGCCGTGTTTGTCCCGCCACCGGCCAACGAGACGGCGCGGGCGGTGTTTGACGAGTATCGGCGCCGCGTCGGGCGGCTGGATGCCTTTGTCGCCGGCGAGATCAACACCGTCAGCGCTCAAGTGAGCGACCCGGTGGTGTGGAAGACCGCGTTTGACGAAGCCGCGGCCGCCAATGCGCTAAAGTGGAATTACATCAAGGCCATCGTCACGAAGCCTGAGAAGAACAGCCATGCCAAGCAAACCTCCAGCCCGCGCCCCGCGCGACGTGGCGGCGCAGACCGGCCGGGTCGCGGCGGCGCTGTCCGCCTCCCGCAAGTCGGAGACCCCACCGAAGCCGAACGCGCCGCCTCGCAGGAGCGCGCCCGCCAGCAACGCGCCGAGCGCGCCCGCAAGCGCGAGGCCGGCAACGGATGACCGCATGACCCTGGGCCAGCTGAGTGATCCCAATGCCGCGGTCCCACCACGCGATGGCGGCGAGGACTGCCCGGTCTGCCAGAACAAGCGCTGGCTGCTCGACGCACGGGGCGAACTCAAGCCCTGCCCGCGCTGTGGTGTCGCGCAGCACTGGAAGCAGGAGGGCCTGCGCGCCTTCTCCTCGCGCTCCGGTGTATCCGAGCGCCAGACGTTTACGAGCTTCAAGACCGCCTTCAAGGGCGTTGAGGACGAGAACCTGGGGAACTGCCTCGAGGCAGCCGAGGCCTTTGCCGACCTGCCCGACGGCCATTGGCTGGTGATGGTCGGCGCGCGCGGCAACGGCAAGAGCCATCTCTGCGCAGCGGTCGATAATCATCTGCGGCACGCCGGCATCGCCAGCCTTTTCATCACGATGTCCGACCTGCTCGGCGCGTTAAAGGACGCCATGGACCTGCAGGCCAACACCGAGCAGGAGAGCTACAGCGGCCGATTGCGCACGTTCAAGACCGCGCCGGTGCTGATCCTCGACGATGTCGGGGCCGAGTCCAGCTCCGCGTTTTCGCAGGGCATCCTGTTCGAGATCATCGATTACCGCTACCGCAACCGGCTTGCCACCATGATCGTCACGAACGTGCCCTTTGACGCCTTTGACCCGCGGGTGGCGTCGCGCATGCAGGATGCGGCCTTCTGCACCGTGGTCGAGAACCTCGCGCCGGACTATCGCAAGCGCCCGGTCGAGGAGAGGTAGGGACGGCGGACGGCGGACCGCGGACGGCAGACGGCACTGACCGAGGACCGGCGACGGATGACCGAAGCAGGTGCCAGCCGGCCTTGAAATAGGCCAGCTTCGGAATGCCCTTTCAAGCAGAACAACGAAGAAACGTCTTCGGTTTCCTTCGTTCTCCTTCGTTTCATCGTTCTTCTGTTCCCAAGCACGAGTCCAGGCGCCCTTCGATCTTCTGTTCCCAAGCGCAAATTCAAAGGTGAGTGGGGGATACTCGGCGGCATGGCTACCTCGTCAAACTTGCTTTGGGTCGGCCGCGGCAGCGGCGAGCTCGACGCGCTCATGAAGCGCTTCAATGAATCGATGCCCTTCGATATCCGGCTGTGGGAGGCCGATATCCGCGGCAGCATCGCCTATGCCCGCGCCCTCGGCCGCGCAAAGCTGCTCACCCGCGCCGAGGTCACCGCCCTCACGCGTGGCCTGGAGGCCGTCGCCGCCGAGTTTCGCGCCAACACCTTTGCCGTGCAGGATGACGACGAGGACATCCACACCGCCGTCGAGCGGCGCCTGCGCGAGATCGCCGGCCCGGTGGCCGGCAAGCTGCACACCGGCCGCTCGCGCAACGACCAGGTCGCCACCGATCACCGCCTGTTCTGCATGGGCGCGATCGATCAGATCAGCGCCGGGCTGCGCGAGGCCATCGCCGCGCTGCTCGCGCAGGCCGAGCCGCATGTCAAGACCGTGATGCCCGGCTACACCCACCTCCAACGTGCGCAGCCCATCACCTGGGCGCAGTTCTGCCTGGCCTATGTCTGGCAATTTGCCCGCGATCTCGACCGGCTGGCCGATGCGCGCCGGCGAACCGCCAGCCTGCCGCTCGGCTCGGGCGCGCTGGCGGGCAACCCCTTTGCCATCGACCGCGCGGCGCTGGCCGAGGATCTTGGCTTCGAGACCGTCGGCGAGAACAGCCTGGACGGCGTGAGCGACCGCGACTTCGTCGCCGAGCTGGCCTTCTGCGGCGCGCTGATCGGCGTCCACCTCAGCCGCCTGGCCGAGGACCTGGTGCTGTATGCGACCTCGGAGTTTGGCTTTGTCAGTTTTGCGGAGGCCTACTCGACCGGCTCCAGCCTGATGCCGCAGAAGAAAAACCCGGACGCGATGGAGCTCACGCGCGGCAAGAGCGGCCGGCTGGTCGGCAACCTGATGAGCGTGCTCACCCTGCTGAAAGGGCTGCCCATGACCTATGACAAGGACATGCAGGAGGACAAGGAGCCTATTTTTGATACGTTGGACACGCTGACGATGACGCTGGCCGTGGTGGCCGGCGCGCTGCGCACGCTCACGGTCAATGCCGGCCGCATGCGCGGGGCGCTCGACCCGGCCATGTTGTCCACCGACGTGGCCGAATATCTCGTCCGCCGCGGGGTGCCCTTCCGCGAGGCCCATCACATCGCCGGGCGCGCGGTCGCGCTGGCCGACGGCAAGGGCGAGTCCCTGCGCGCACTCACGCTGGCCGAATGGCGCGCGCTGTCGCCGCGCTTTGGCGCGGACATCGTGGACCTGTTCAACTACGCGCGCTCGGTGGCGTCGCGGGACGCCAGCGGCGGCACCTCGCCGCGCGCCATCCGCGAGCAGATCCGCAAGGCGCGCAAGTTGCTGGCCTGAGCGCGTCGAGAGCCGGCATGACCATCCGTCCCGCACAACGCTTCGATCCCACGCTCAAGCCGCACCTGGTCAACGGCGGTCGGGTCGAGGAGACGGAGGCGGGTTGGCGCATGATCCTGCCGCCCTGCGCGCCGGACGCCTACTCGGACGCCCAGCTCGACGACTACGACCACGGGCAGCCGCGCGCCTTCGTCAACCATCCGCCGCGCGCGCTGCGCGTGCGGGCGCGCTTCTCGCATGATCGCGGGGCGCTCAAGGGCACGGCCGGGTTCGGCTTCTGGAATCACCCGTTCTCGCGCGAGGGCGACGTCATCGCCCCACCCCGCAACCTGTGGTTCTTCTTCGGCTCGCAGGAGTCGGACCTGCGCGTTGTGCCCGGCGTGGCCGGGCACGGCTTCAAGGCGGCGCTGCTCAACACGCCGCCACTGCCCGTCTCCGCGGGCGGGCGGGCCGGCCCGCTCACGCGGATGGTCAACCGGGCCGCCAATCTGGCCCTGCGCGCGCGTCCGCTGGCGCGGCTGGCGATGGCGGCCGGCCGCCGGCTCGTCCACGCCCGCGAGCGCCTGCTGGACGAGCCCGTGCCCGACCTGCGCGACTGGCACGAGTATGAGATCGACTGGACGGCGTCGCGGGCGGTGTTGCGCGTCGATGGCCGTGTGGTGCTGGACGCGCCGCGTCCGCCGCCCGGGCCGCTGGGCTTTGTGGCGTGGATTGACAACTACCGCGCCACCGCCGCCGATGGCCAGTACGCCTGGGGGACGGTCGAGACGCATGAGACCCAGTGGCTGGAAGTGGCGTAGCGTGAGCCGCGGCGTCTGACCGACGGAGGACCGAAGACGGGAGACCGAAGCAATTGGCCCGCGGCCGCGGGTTAGCGAGCGGCGTTCGCGTAGGGGCGAAGCGTTCGCCATGGCACCTTCGCATTCGCGTACGTTGGGCGAACGCTTCGCCCGCACGTCACCCAGGCACGAGCCGAGGCGTGCGCCGGCCGTTGGGCGGGCGAAGCAATTGGCCCGCGGCCGCGGGTTAGGGAGCGCCGTTCGCGTAGGGGCGAAGCGTTCGCCATGGCACCGTCGCATTCGCGTACGTTGGGCGAACGCTTCGCCCGCCCCGCGCCCGGGGACGCCGCGGGTCGCGCCGGGGTGTCGGGCGGCCGAAGCAATTGGCCCGCGGCCGCGGGTTAGCGAGCGCCGTCCGCGTAGGGGCGAAGCGTTCGCCATGGCACCCTCTCATTCGCGTACGTTGGGCGAACGCTTCGCCCGCCTCGTGGTCCGCGCACGCCTTGGCTCGTGCCGGGCCGCGGGGCGGGCGAAGCAATCGCCATTACGCCCTCACGGCCACATCTCGGTGGCGATCGCTTCGCCCCTACGGGATGGGTACGCCCGTGCCGCGGTCGGCGATCCGACAGACAAGCCCGTGCACACGTACCGCCCGCCAGAACGCCGTTCGCGTAGGGGCGAAGCGTTCGCCATGGCACCGTCGCATTCGCGTACGTTGGGCGAACGCTTCGCCCGCACGTCACCCCGGCACG
>JAIBCK010000102.1 GCA_019694215.1 Thermoflexales bacterium | reverse complement strand
GACCACGACGCGGTGCGCGTCGGCCACGGCCACGGTCAGTGAGCCCTCCTGGCGCGTGACCGCGCCGCGGTTGATCGCCAGGGCGGCATCGCTGGCGCGCGCGACGGCGTCGCGCAGCGCGGCGGTCTGGCTCCCGGTGGCGCGCCAGTACGCCTCACAGGCGGCCTGGCCGATCTCCCCCAGCGCCTCTGGCGCGGCACCCGGCAGGTCGATGAAGACCAGCAGGAGCTCGCCCGGGCGGACCGACCGTCGGCCGGCCTCCTGGACGATGACCTGGGCGGTATCGCCGAGCTCGGCGCCATCGGCGACGTTTACGGTGGAGTACGAGAGTTGCGCCACACGCGCATTGTAGTGCGAAATGGCGGGGCGCCGTGCGCGGCCGTGGGGCGCGCGGGGCTGGATTTCTTGGCCTGTCGTGCGCCGTCAGCGTGTCGTCAGCTTCATTTTGAAGGGCATCGGGTATGATCGCCGCGACATGGTGACGGTTTCCCCCGACCTTTTCAAGCAGGTGATGCGACGCTGGGCGAGCACGGTCAATGTCGTCACCACGCGCCACGAGGGCGTGGTGCACGGGCTGACGGTGACGGCGTTTTCATCGCTGGCCGCCGAGCCGCCGCTGGTCTTCGTCAGCGTGAACAAGCGGGCGCGCACGCATGCCATGATCGACCAGGCCGGCATCTACGCGGTCAACTTTCTCGCGCCCCAGCAGCGCGCGCTGTCCGATCGCTTTGCCGGGCGGATGCCCGAGGCGGATCGCTTCGCCGGCGTCGCCCTCGGCCAGGGCGTGACGGGCTCGCCGATCTTTGCCGACGCCATCGCGTGGCTGGATTGCCGCGTCACCGAGCGGGTGAGTGGTGGTGATCATACGTTGTTCTTCGGGGAGGTCGTGGCGGCCGGGACGCGTGGTGCGGACCTCTCCCCCCTGCTCTACTTCAATGGCCGCTATCACGGGCTGGGGAGCGTCTGCGAGGACTAGCCATGGGACGCGCTGACATTGCCGCCGCGTTTGCGCGCGCCCGCGCCGAGGGGCGCCCGGCGCTGATGCCCTTCTGGCCGTTGGGCTACCCCACGTTGCCGGTCTCGCTCCGCGTGATCGAGGCCATCGCGCGCGCCGGCGCCGATCTCATCGAGTTAGGCGTGCCGTTCAGCGACCCGCTTGCGGATGGACCGGTGATCCAGCGCGCCTCGCACATCGCGCTCGAAAACGGCGCGAGCGTGGCGGGGTGTCTGGACGGGGCCGCACAGCTGCGGGCATCCGGCGTGCGCGTGCCGTTTCTGGCGATGGGCTATCTCAATCCCCTGCTCGCGCGCGGGGAGGCTGCCTACGCCCGGGACTGGCGCGCGGCCGGCGCGGACGGGTTGATCGTGCCCGACCTGCCGCCCGAGGAGTCGGGCGCGCTGCGCACGATCTGCGCGGCCGAGGACCTCGCCCTCGTGCAGTTCGTCGCGCCGACCTCGACCGATGCGCGCATCGCGCAGTCCGCGCAGGCCGCCAGCGGCTTTGTGTATGTCGTCCAGGTCACCGGTGTGACCGGCGCGCGGCAGAACCTGGCCAGCGGGCTGCGCGAGTATGTCGAGCGGGTCAAGGCCCGGGCCGGCGGGACGCCGGTGGTGGTCGGCTTTGGCGTCAGCACGCCGGAGCAGGTTCGTGAAATCGGTCGTTATGCGGATGGCGTCATCGTGGCCAGCGCGCTGATCCGCGCGGCCGGCGACGCCGCCGACCCGGCGGCCGCGGCGTTTGAGTTCACCCGCGCGCTGCGCGGCTAAGCGGCTTTTTGTCCGTTGGGCGCGTTTCGGCGCGCCCGTCACACAGTCACCCCCGTGGCGCCGATGGCGTCACGCTGGCGAAGCCTTGCCCGAAGCGGGCGGAGGAGGCGCATGAGCATCCATCTGAAGGGCGCGACATCGATGACGCGCGGCCTGATTGCCGCAAGCGTGTGGCTGGCCGGCTGCGGCGGGGTCGCCGCGACGCCGACGACGCCGGTGCGCATCGTGGTGCCCGCCACCCGCACCCCGGCTGCGACCGCCACCGAGCCACCCGTCGAACGCGCCACAGTGACGCCCACGCTTGTCCCAATCGCGACGCTGGCACCGACCACAGTGTCGACGTCAACCGTTGTTCAGGCGCCCACTGTCACTGCGGCATCGACGGCGCGGCCGCGCAGCACCCCGACCGCGACGCCGCCACCCGCGGCCTGCGCAACGGTTACATTTGATGACCTGCGCAAGAAGGGTCCGCGCCCCCCCGCGCTGGACGAGGTCGCAGACGGCGGTTGCGTGCAGGTGATCTTTTCGACTGGACCGACCCGCTACATTTGGCATCCGGCTGGCGCGCGCTTTGCCCCGGGGTCGAGCATGTATGTGCGCTGGAAGGATGGCCTCGTCGCGGTGTTTCGCAAGGATGGCGTGCTCAAGACCAACGAGTATTTCAAGGGCAAGCAGACCGAGCTGGCGCTGCTGCTCGAAGCGGGGAAATACAAGCTCCCGGCAAGCGGCAGTTTCGTCTTCGCGGCAAACGACGATGGCACGCTGACCGGGCTGGTCGACACGCTGATTCGCGCCGGTTCAAGGTGATACACTGAAAGGGCGATCCGAATGCACTAATTTCTTTGTCTGGAGAAGCCCTGTGAATATCAAAGTCGTGCCCGTCACCGACGCCGAGAAGCGGCGTCCGCCCGAGTCCTTCAGCTTCGGCAGCACTTTCTCGCCGCACATGTTTACGCAGACGTGGAAGGTTGGCGAGGGCTGGCAGGATGCCACCATCGGCCCGTATGGGCCGTTCTCGCTGCCTCCCTCCACCGCCGTGTTGCACTATGGCCAGGAGATTTTCGAGGGCACCAAGGCATATCGGCGCCCGGATGGCGACATCAACCTGTTCCGCCCCTGGGAGAACGCGCTGCGCTTCAACCGCTCGGCCGCGCGCATGGCCATGCCGGCGGTGGACCCGGAGTCGCACGTCGAGGCGATGGTGCAACTCATCGCGCTGGATCACGCCTGGGTGCCAAGGCGCGAGCTCGGCACGTTGTACATCCGCCCGACCATGATCGCCACGGAGCCCGCGCTCGGCGTGCGGGCAAGCCAGAGCTATCTGCACTTCATCATGACCGGCCCGACCGGCAGCTATTTCGCCAACGCGTCCAAGCCGCTGGCGGTCTACATCTCGGATGAGTATGTGCGCGCCGTGCGCGGCGGGACCGGCGCAGCGAAGACTGGTGGCAACTACGCCGCCAGCCTGCTCGTGACCGAGGAGGCCGCGGCCAAGGGCTTCCAGCAGGTGCTGTGGCTGGATGGCGTCGAGCGGCGCTATGTCGAGGAGGTGGGCGCGATGAACATCGCCTTCGCCTACGGCAAGCACATCGTGACGCCGACGCTGACCGGGACGATCCTGCCCGGCATCACCCGCGACAGCGTGCTCAAACTTGCGCCCGACCTCGGCTTCGAGATCAGCGAGGAGCGCCTGGACGTGCACCAGATCCTCAAGGACATCGCGTCCGGCAAGGTCACCGAGGCCTTTGGGATCGGGACCGCGGCCGTCATCGCGCCGGTCGGCCGCTTTGGCTACCAGGGCCAGGACTACATCGTGGGCGGCAACGAAGTTGGTCCGGTCGCCGCCGGGCTGCGCACGGCACTGACCGACATCCAGTATGGCTCGGCGCCCGATCCGTATGGTTGGACGCTGCGCGTCCCGGCCCGGGATTGACGTTCAGACAAACAAGGCGGGGCGCCCGATGGGGCGCCCCGTTTGCTTTTTCCGTTGTGCGGCGCCTGTCGCTCAGCGGTCGTAGAGCTGGCGATACACGGCGAAGTTGACCTCGATGTTGCGCACATACGTGACCGGCTCGGCGAGCGTCATCGTCTCGACAAAGACATCGGGATCGCCGCCGGCGCGCTCGCGCCAGCGCAGCGCGCGGCCCGGACCGGCGTTGTAGGCGGCCAGTGCAGCGACGACATCGCCGTCAAAGGCCTTGAGCTGGCGCGACAGGTAGTACACGCCAAAGCGCACGCTCACCGCGGGCTTGTTCAAGTCTCGGGTCTGATAGTTGGGCGGCCAGCCGAGCTGGCCGGCGATCTCGCGGCCGGTGGCCGGGATGACCTGCATCAGGCCGTGGGCGGCGGCCGAGGAAAGCGCCTCGGCCTCGAACAGGCTCTCCTGCCGGATGAGCGCGAAGATGAGCAGCGGGTCGACGCCATACTGCGCGGCTGCGACGAGGACGAGGTCGCTGAAGTAGGTGGGATAGGCCAGCCGCAGCACCAGCGTCGGTGCGCCGGGGATGCCGCCCTTCGCCCGAGCTGCCAGTCGGGTGGCGGCCTGGATGCTGTGGCGATACGCGCCGAGATCGCGCCAGCGCAGTGCAGCCTGAAAGAGCGCAACCGGGTCGGTGTTAAATTCCGTCAGCACGGCATCGAATTCATCGGCCGCCTCATCAAACAGCCCGATGCGGCGCAGCGCCTCCCCCCGCGCAAAGGCCGCGCTGCCCGCCCAACGGGGCGTCGCCACCCAACGGACCTGTCCACTGGCCGGGTCGAGCCCGGCGGTGACCGTGATGCCGCTCTGCGCGCCGAGCCAGGTCAGCGCGGCGTCGAGCTCGGTCTGGCGCGTCTGTGTGGGCGGCAGGTTGACAGCAAGCGTCATGCGCGCCATCGGCGCGCGGCCGGCCAGCAGCTCCTCGGCGCGCACCGCCTCGTAGCTGGCGGGCGCGGTGCGCGTGATGACGCCCATCCAGGCCTGCACGAGCGCGGGCTTGCCGACCACCAGCGCGGATTTGACCGCCCAAAAGGGTTCACGTGGACCCAACGTCGCCGCCTGGGTGATCGGGCCGGCCGCCTTGAGGACGGCGTCCGCGCCGGCGGTGCGATAGCGCAGGGCCGCGGCCTCGCCACGATACGTCGCGGCCAGGGCTGCGTCCGGGCTGGCCTCGGCGGCGGCGGCGTAAAGCCCAACGGCCTCAGCCGATCTTCCGGCATCGAGCAGGGCCTCGGCGGCGCCGGCCAGCGCGTTCGCCGCCCGGATCGTGCCCGCCGTCGCGGTTGCGGCCAAGCGATACAGACGCACCGCCGCATCGGTCTGCCCCGAGCCGGCCAGGCTGCCCGCTTCGAGCAGCAGCGCATCCGCATAACGCGCGGAACCCTTGTCGGCCACCAGGACGTCGAGGTTGCGGAAGGCATCCGCCTGGCTGCCCATCGCCAGGTAGTTGCGGCCGGCCCAGTACAGGATCTCATCCAGCCGCGCGCCGGCTGGCGGCGGGTCGGCGTTTATGGCGCGGACGAAGGCAGCCTGCGCGGCTGCGTTGTTGTTCGCGTATACATTGACGATCCCGCGCTGCAGGTCATCGACCGTTTGGCCGGCGTCGATCAGCGCGCGCAGGGCGCTGAAGGTGGCGGCCTCGGCGGGATAGGTCTTGACCAGCGACTGCATCAGCGCGTAGGCGCGTTGCGGGCGCTCGGCGGCGAGCTCGACCTGCGCGCTCTCCCAGATCAGGCGGGCGCGATAGGCGGGGATACGGGCAAAGGCCAGGATGGCGTCGTATTCGGCGATGGCACCGTCGTAATCCCCGGCAAGCTGGCGGGCGAGGGCGAGGCGCTCGCGGCGGCTGGCGTTTTGGCTGGCGGTGGCCGGCGCGTCCAACGCTTTGAGATAAGACGTGATGGCGTGCGAGGGTTGGCCCATGGCAGTCAGGGCATTGGCCGTCCACAGGTGCAGATACGGCGTAAGCGGGGTCGTGGTCGTGAGCACCGCGCCGAAGGCGGCAACGGCCTCGGTGTAGCGCCCGGACAGGCTGAGCGCGCGGCCAAGCAGCACCTGCGCATCGCTGGCGAGCGCGGGCGTGAGCGGGCTGGCCACGGCGAGCGCAAGCTCGTTGGCGGCGCCAGCCGGGTTGTCCTCCGCGAGCTGGAGCATCCCCAGGCGCAGGCGGGTGGCGCCGGCCTCGGCGCTTCCGGGCGGCAGCAGGGGGGCCGCCCGCTGGAGCAACGAGATGGCCTCGGGCACTGCGCCCTCGCTGGCCTGGCGCTCCGCGAGCGCAATCAAGGCGACGGGATCGGGCGTCGGGGTGGGCGTAGGGGTCGGCTGCGGCGTGGGCGTGTCAGGCGGAACCGGCGTGGCCGTCGCGACCGGCGTCGGCGGCGCGAGCGGGGTGCTGGTCGAGTTCGCGGTGGCGGGATCGCCCACGCGAAGCCCGAACCAGGGCGTGTTAACCGAACAGCCCGCCAGGGCCAGCGCGAGCAGGCCGGCGAGCAGGCGCGGCGCGGCGGCGCGCAGCGGACGGGGGCCGTCTTCCATGGGTGAATTATGCGCCGGATGTCGATCCTGCGCTCATCACCCCATCACTTTCGCCGCCGTGGCGTCAAGGACCGCGCTGGGCGATGCAATCGGCGCCCGCCCGCGAGACGGCCGTGTCCTGCGCGATCTTGAGCGCGTCGGCGGCGGGCAGACCGTCGAACACGTCGGCGATGGCCTCGGTCAGCGCGATCTCCGCGCACGACCAGCCGACGACGGCCGGTGGGGGCTGGGCGATGCGCGCCAGGCGCAGCAGCACGGTCGCGGACTGGATGTCCAGCCCGCCCTGGGTGCGTAGGCGATCAAACGAAGACGCGCGCGCAGGCAGCTCCCGCGTCACCGCCGCCCACTGGGTGGTCTGTGGCTCGGCCAGCATCCACTGCATGAATTGCCAGGCCTCGCGCTCGCGGGCATCACCGCCGGGAGTGATGCTGAGCAACCAGCCCTGATAGGCGATGCGCGAGACATTGCCGACGTTTGCCGGCGGCGTGACGATGCCCCAGGCAAAGTCGGCGTTGTCACGCACCTGGGTGCGATACAGGCCAAACTGATCCGACCAGTCCAGGCTGAAGAGCGAGCGCCCGGCGGCGAACTCCTGGCGCGGCTGTTCGGGACTCACCGCGCGCCGGAGCAGGCCGGCGCCGGAGAAGATCGCCAGGCGCGTCGTCGCGGAGATCGCGGCCGGGCTGGTGAACTGCGGGGCGTAGGCGCGCTCGGCGCTCAGCGTTCCGTTGAAGAGATACAGCCAGTCCTGAAAAGTCGTTGCGTCCGCCGCAGCGATGAGGCATTGCGTGCCGCGCAGCGGATCTGATGCCCGGCCGCACAACGTTGCAAGCTGGTCCATGTCGATGGGGGCCGAGTCGGCGCCTTCCGAGCGCAGCCAGTCGCGGTTGAAGTACAACGCGCGCACTGCGCCACCAAAGCCCAGGCCGATGGTCTTGCCTTCCGGGGTGCGGCCGGCGCTGAAGACCAGGTCGAACAGGTCCGCGCGGTCGGCGTCGCTGAAGCCGCCGGCATCGGCGGGCTCGCGCACAAAGCCGTCCAGCTCGCGCGCGAGGCCATTGCGATGCAGCAGCGCCGTGAGCGCGGGCGGCGCGATGAAGAGGGCGGGACCGGCACCGCGGGCCTTGCCGTCGATCATCCGCGTCCGCATCGTAGCGACATCCATACGTTGGGCGACGACGATGTCGCTGGCCGCGCCGGCGGACACGCGGCGCTGGTTCCACTGATCCACCAGGTCGAGCAGGGCGCGCTCGCGGACGCCGGAGAACGGATGCCAAAGCACCAGCACCGCGACCCGCGATGGGGCACAGGCGGACAGGAGCAGGCTGAGGGCGAGGACGGCCAGCAGCGCGTGGCGCAGCGGCGAGGACGGACGGGTCATCGCACCTCCACCGCGCTGGCGAAGCCGGCCTTGTCGCGCACGATGCGCGCGGCAAGCACGTCCGGATCGTGGCCGGTGATGACGATGGCGCCGGTCTCGATCGCCCAGGCCTGCCAGGTGCGCTTGCTGTCGATCGTCGTCATGGGCAGCACATCGTAGGCGGTCACCCAGGGCAGGCGCACGAACTGGATCATTACGGTGGCGAGCTCACCGAGGTAGAACAGCGTGCCGCGCGCGGACGGGGCGTCCAGGGTGGCGTCCTCGATGATGACGCTCTGATGCCCCTCGGAGTGGCCGGGGGTGAAAACCGTGCGCACACCGGGGGCGATTTCGGCCGGCCCGTCGAGCAGGGTGAGCGCACCCGCCGCCGCGATGGGCTGGATGTTCTCGGCGAAATACGTATTGCGTGTTCGTTCGTTGGGCGAAAGTGCGGCCTCGACTTCGCGGCGCTGGACGTAGTGTCGGGCGTTCGGGAAGACCGGCGCGAGATCGCCGCTGGTGAAGGGTGTGTTGATTCCGCGGTAGCCGCCCTGCCCGGTCGGCCGGGTCAGCCATCCGCAGTGATCGCCGTGCAGGTGGGTGAGGATGACGTCCGTTACCTGCTCGGCGGCGATGCCGTGGCGGGCGAGATCATCCAGCAGGCTGCCGCGCGGGCGGACCACGGTGTAGTAGCTGTCGAGCCCGGGCTTGTCGCCGCAGCCGGCATCGACGACGATGACGCGGCCGGGTAGCCGGATGAGCAGGCTGCGCAGGTCCTGCGGGATGCGGTTGTGCTCATCGGGGGCCTGGAGGCGCATCCAGCGCGGTCGTGGGACGAGGCCGTATTGACCGCCGCCATCCGACAGGCAATGCCCGTCCGAGAGCAAGGTCACGCGCGCGTGCGAAGACTGGGTCATACCCGACAGGATTATAGGAGATGGGGGTGTGATCGCGGACGGCGGACGGAAGACCGACGACGGGTGACGGAAGACCAACGGCGGAAGACGGGAGACGGAAGACCGAAGACCAACGGCGGAAGACGGGAGACGGAAGACCGAAGACCGAAGCAGGTACCAGCGGATTGAGACCGCGATGCGGACAAGGCATGCGGATCCAGTAGGGGCGAAGCGATCACGCTCGAAACGCGCCCGGTCAACGCCTCGGTGATCGCTTCGCCCGCCCCGCGCCCGGCGATGCCGTCGGGGGCGCGGCACGACGAACACACGTTGGTCGTCATCGCCGCGATGCGGACCAGGCATGCGGATCCAGTAGGGGCGAAGCGATCACGCGCGAATCGCGCCCGGTCAACGCCTCGGTGATCGCTTCGCCCGCCCCGCGCCCGGCGATGCCGACAGGGGCGGCGGCACGACGAACCCACGTTGGTCGTCATCGCCGCGATGCGGACCAGGCATGCGGATCCAGTAGGGGCGAAGCGATCACGCGCGAATCACGCCCGGTCAACGCCTCGGCGATCGCTTCGCCCGCCCCGCGCCCGGCAATGCCGTCGGAGGCGCGGCACGACGAACACACGTTGGTCGTCATCGCCGCGATGCGGACCAGGCACGTGGATCCAGTAGGGGCGAAGCGATCACGCGCGAATCACGCCCGGTCAACGCCTCGGCGATCGCTTCGCCCGCCCCGCGCCCGGCGATGCCGACAGGGGCGGCGGCACGACGAACACACGTTGGTCGTCATCGCCGCGATGCGGACCAGGCATGCGGATCCAGTAGGGGCGAAGCGATCACGCGCGAATCGCGCCCGGTCAACGCCTCGGTGATCGCTTCGCCCGCCCCGCGCCCGGCGATACCGTGGGGGGCGGCGGCACGACGAACACACGGCGGCCGCATGCGCCGCGATGCGGACCAGGCATGCGGATCCAGTAGGGGCGAAGCGATCACGCTCGAATCGCGCCCGGTCAATGCCTCGGTGATCGCTTCGCCCGCCCCGCGCCCGGCAATGCCGTCGGGGGCGGCGGCACGACGAACCCACGTTGGTCGTCTTCGCCGCGATGCGTGCCAGGCATGCGGATCCAGTAGGGGCGAAGCGATCACGCGCGAAACGCGCCCGGTCAACGCCTCGGTGATCGCTTCGCCCGCCCCGCGCCCGGCGATACCGTGGGGGGCGGCGGCACGACGAACCCACGTTGGTCGTCATCGCCGCGATGCGGACCAGGCATGCGGATCCAGTAGGGGCGAAGCGATCACGCGCGAATCGCGCCCGATCAACGCGTCGGTGATCGCTTCGCCCGCCCCGCGCCCGGCGATACCGTGGGGGGCGGCGGCACGACGAACACACGGCGGCCGCATGCGCCGCGATGCGGACCAGGCATGCGGATCCAGTAGGGGCGAAGCGATCACGCTCGAATCGCGCCCGGTCACCACCTCGGTGATCGCTTCGCCCGCGCCGCGCCCGGCAATGCCGTCGGGGGCGGCGGCACGACGAACCCACGTTGGTCGTCTTGGCCGCGATGCGTGCCGTGGTTACGGGCGGGCGAAGCGTCCGCCCGACGTACGTGCATGCCAACGCCCCGTGGCGGACGCTTCGCCCCTACGGAACGGAACCCGGCAATGCCGACAGGGGCGCGGCACGACGCACACACGTTGGTCGTCATCGCCGCGATGCGGACCAGGCATGCGGATCCAGTAGGGGCGAAGCGATCACGCGCGAATCGCGCCCGGTCAACGCCTCGGTGATCGCTTCGCCCGCCCCGCGCCCGGCGA
>JAIBCK010000101.1 GCA_019694215.1 Thermoflexales bacterium | reverse complement strand
AACTATCCGTATCAGATCTACATCTGCAGCAGCGGCCCGGTGGCGCCGACCCCCATGCCGACATCGAGCAACACGCCGACACCGACCCCGGTCGGCCCCGCCGTTCTCGTGCCGGACACCCTCGAGCCCAACAACACAATCACCGAGGCGCAAACCCTGGGCCTGCACGCCAACGGCCTGCCCAGCTTTATCGCCGTGGGGCAGACCATCCCGGGCCTCAACTTCCACACCAACAGCGAGCCCGACTATGTCTACTTCTACGGGCGCGCCGGGAGCACCTATGAGGCCTCCACCGAGTCTGTCCAGCCAGGGGTGGAGACAACGTTGGCAGTCTACCTTCCGCCGAACGCCGGTGAGGGGACGCCCACCCGGCTGGTCGGACCGCAGCCCGGAAGCACGAACCCCAACAACCGCTGGGTGACCGGCGCGCGCGGCTCAAAGGTCACCTTCACGGCGCCACAGGATGGCCTGTACTGGCTGCTGGTGACGAACAGCGACCTCTCGCCGCGCACCGCCAGCCAAACGTATTCACTCAAGCTGCTTGAGATTCTGCCCGCGACGCCGACGCCCACCGCGACGGCCCCGACCCCGACGCCGTTCGCCGGCGTGCCAGATCGCTTCGAGTATGACGGCAGCTTTGACAATGCGGCGCTGCTGTCGCCCGGGCTGACCTACGACTCGCTCAACTTCGTCCCGATCAACCCGTCCAGCGCCAGCGACACCGACAACGACTACTACAAGATCCCGGTGAAGCAGGGCGTGTACTACACCTGCGAAACCGACAACCTGGGCGGTGGCGCGGACACGAACATGATCGTCTACAACGGCGATCGGGTCGGCATCGGCGGCAACGACGACATCTCGGCACTCGAGCGCAGCAAGGGCAACTTCCGCAGCCGTTTCTCGTGGCTGTCTTCCTACACCGGCGTCGCCTACGTGCTGGTCGGGCAGGTAAATCCGACGGGGCCGGCCGAGTCCGGTGGGCGCACGTATTCGTTCCGCTGCATGATCGGCCTGCCCAATACCTCGACGCCGCTGCCGACCAACACGCCGCTGCCAGGGAGCAACGTCCCGTATGTGCCGCCCACGCCGCTGCCGCCGGAGCCAACCTTCACGCCGTATCCGACCAATCGCCCGTCGCAGAACCTGGTCTTCCGCCCGGTCGATCTCGCCCGCGCGCAGCCGACCGCGACCGTCGCGCCTGCACCTCGCAGCGTGGTCCTGGATGTCTCGGTCTTCTCGGACCAGAACAAGAATCTGGCCAACGATCTGAACGAAGGCATCGGCGCGGTGTCGGTGCGCATCAACGATGAACAGAGCGGCGCGCCCCTGGCGCAGATCGTCACCGATGCCGCTGGCCGCGCCCGCGTGACGTTGCAGAACGATGGCCCGGTGCGCGTGTCCGTTCCAGTGTTCGGGGTCTCGGTCCTGATCCGCGACACGAACGTGCTGGTCAACGTCATCGTCAACGCGCAGCCGGAAGTGCCGGATCGCCTGCCCTAGGGCGCGACGGGTGCGCTAGAATCGGCGGCCAATATCAGTGCGACGCGGGCATAGCTGAGGCTGGTTACAGCGTCTGCCTTCCAAGCAGAAGATCACGGGTTCAAATCCCGTTGCCCGCTCTGATCCCTGGCGCGCGCTGAAAGGCGCGCGCCTGTTGTTTCTGTCAAACCCTCCTCATCGCCATGGAACTTCACATTTGTGTCCTCGCCGGAGATTATGCCGGCCCTGAAGTCATCGCCGAAGGCGTTCGCGTCACACAGGCCATCGCCGCCCGGGCCGGTCACCGCGTCAAGCTCTCGCCCGCGCTGCTGGGCCTGGGGGCGATCGAGAAGACCGGCAAGGCCCTGCCGGCCGAGACCTGGGCCAAGGCCAAGGCCGCGGATGCCGTCCTGCTCGGGGCGGTCGGCGGGCCGCGCCAGGACCCGAAGGCCAAGGTGCGCCCGGAGCAAGGCCTGCTCGGGCTGCGCAAGGGCCTCAAGCTGTTCGCCAACATCCGGCCGGTCAAGGTCTATGACGCCCTGATCGACGCCTCGACGTTGAAGCCGGACGTTGTGCGCGGCGTCGATCTGATCATCCTGCGCGAGCTGACCGGCGGCGCCTACTTTGGCAAACCGCAGGGACGCAGCGGGCGCAAGCCCGAGCGGACGGCCGTCGACACCACCGCCTACAACGAGGAGGAGGTGCGCCGCCTGATGCGAGTGGCCTTCGACCTTGCGCGCGGACGCCGCAAGAAGGTCGCCCAGGCCGACAAGTCGAATGTCATGGCGACTGGCCGGCTGTGGCGCGAGGTCGCGCATGAGGTGGCGGCCGAGTATCCCGACGTGCAGTACGAGGACGTGCTCGCCGATGCCTGCGCCATGCACCTGGTGCGCAATCCGCGCCAGTACGACGTGATCGCCACCGAGAACCTGTTCGGCGACATCCTGAGCGATGAGGCCGCGATGCTGGCCGGCTCGATGGGGATGCTGCCCAGCGCCTCAGTCGGCGCGGGCAAGAACCGCCACGGCCATCTGAAGGGCCTGTATGAGCCCATCCACGGCAGCGCGCCCGACATCGCCGGCAAGGGCATCGTCAACCCGCTGGCCACCATTCTCAGCTGCGCAATGATGCTGCGCTGGTCGTTTGGTCTGACGGCCGAAGCCGACGCCGTGGAGCGCGCTGTGGAGAAGGCCCTGAACGACGGGCTGCGCTGCGCAGATGTGCGCTCGCCCGGCGCGACCATCATTGGCACGCGCGAGATGGGCGATGCCGTGATCGCGCGCCTGTAGCCGCGGGTCTCCAGCAACAGAAAAGGCGCGGGACGAACTCGTCCCGCGCCTCTCGTTTTTCGGATGCTACGCCGTGGCCGGCGGTTCCGCCGGTGGGGGCGTGGCCGCCGCGGCCGGGGCCGATGCTGGCGCGGCGACGGCCGCTGGCTTGCGGCGGAAGAACCGCGCGACGCGTCGATCCAGAAGCGTATCCAGAACGCGGCCGACCTTGAAGGCGACGTAGAAGAAGATGACCCACGGTGCCAGGAAAGTCAGGACCGGGATGAACATGCGCAGGCTGGTCTGCAGGGCCCCGCTGCCATCGCGCAGGCCGAGCATGAAGGATTGGACGAAGCCGATCTTGGGCTCGAAGCGCAGGTAGATCGTCGAGTAGGCCACACCATCCCTGACATCGCCAAACCGGCTGTCACCCGGGTTTTGCTCGCGCGCATACAGGTCCATGTTGGTGATTTCGAACGAGGCGCGATACCACTCCAGCATCTCGAGGAAGTGCGACGACGGCACCCGCACCGTGATCGAGCCTGAGACGCGTTCGTTGGATTCATCCTGCCAGCTCTCGCTGGTGACGGCGGCCGAGAAGCGCTCCAGATTGGCGTAGATCGTTTTGCGTACCGTCGTCGAGTTGGTGGCTTCAGCCTGGAGATAGGCAGTCTTGATCGTGTCGCTCCGCTCGATCAGCGACGCGCCGCTGGGGGCGCTGGATGCCGGGCTACCAGCGCAGGCGGACAGAAAAAACAGGAGGGCGAGACCAAACAGGCGTTTCGTTGCAGACATGATGGGAACTCCCTTGAGCGCGGGAAGCCGAAGCTTCCGCACCGCAAAACGAACACGCGCCACGCCACGATCATATCACGCCGCCCATCGGACTACGGGCGAAGGACACCTGCTTCAAGCACCCGCGCCTGCCCGCCAAAGCGCTCCGCAAAACGGGCATCATGCGAGACGGCGATGACCGGGCCGGGAAACGCGGCCAGGGCTGCCTCCAGCTGCTCGACCACCTGCAGGCTGAAGTGGTTGGTCGGTTCGTCCAGCAGCAACACGTTGGGCTGGGCGGCCAGCAGCCGGGCGAGGCTGAGCTTGCGGAACTGGCCGGCGCTCACCTCGCGGGCGCGCTTGCGCGTGTCGGCGTAGGTAAACAGCCCCGTCCAGATCAGCTCATTCAGCAGCGCCTCGGGCTCGCCGATGCGGTCCCCGCGGTAGAGCTCGAAGAGTGTGGCGTCGCCGTTTGGTCGGGCGGGCTCCTGCTCCAGAAAGCCGATGCGGGCGCGGGCGGCGACGACGACCTGGCCGCGGTTCGGCAGCAGCTGACCGGCCAGGGCGCGCAGGAGCGTCGTTTTGCCCGCGCCGTTTGGGCCCTCGATGCGCAGCCGCATCCCATCTGGCAGGGCCAGATCGACCTCGCGCAGGACCTCACGCCCGCCCAGGCGCACACCCATCCCGACCGCCTGCAGGGCGAAGGGCGCGCGCAGGGGCATCTCGGCGAAACCCACCCCGAAGCTCAACGGCCTGGCCGGTTTTGGCAGGGCGTCGGCCTCCAGGCGGGCGAGCGCCTGCTCGGCGTTGCGAACATTGCGTGAGATGGTGCCTTCGACCCGGCCACGAAAGAAGGCCTTGGCGAACTTGTCGTTGTCTGTCATCGGACGGTTGTGCGCGACCTGCCGCCGGCTGCCCTTGATGGCCTGACGCAGGGCGGTCATCTCCTCCTGCTGGCGCGCATAGGCCAGCGCCTCGCCCTCCCGCTCGGCGGCGCGCGCCGCGGCATAGGCGCTGTAGCTCCCGCCGTAGTTGCGGGCGCGATGGCTGTGCTCATCCAGCTCGATGATGCCCGTCACCACGGCGTCGAGAAAGCGCCGGTCATGCGAGACGATCAGCGCGGCCCCGCGGTGCGCGTGCAGGGTGCGCTCCAGCCAGGCGCAGGCCGTCGCATCGAGGTGGTTGGTGGGCTCATCCAGCAGCAGCACCTCGGGCTGGCGGATGAGCAGCGCGGCCAGGCTGGCGCGCGTCTTCTCGCCGCCGGACAGCGCCGCAAGCGGGGTGTGGCGGTCCAGGGAGTCGAGCCCGAGCGCGGCCAGCGCGCCGCCGAGCCGCGCTTCGATGTCATAGCCGCCAGCGTCGACAAAACGCTCGTGCAGCTCGCCATAGGCCGCGAGCGCAGCATCCAGGGCGGCGCCGGTGAAGGATGCCAACGCGCGTTCCTGGCTGCGCAGGGCCTCGCGCATGTCGCTCACGCGGCGCTCGGCGTCGTCGAGCAGGCCCGCCAGCGTCTGCGCGGCGTTGCCCTCCACCACCTGGGCGGTCGCGCCAATGCGCGCGCCGGGGGCGAGGTGGATCTCACCGCGGTCGGGGCGCAGCGCGCCCGCGGCGATGCGCAACAGGGTGGTCTTGCCGCTGCCGTTGGCGCCGACGATGCCGATGCGCTCGCCGCGCGCGGCGGAAAGCGAGACATCCTCCAGGACGGCCGTCAGGCCAAAGGCATGCGTGACATGCCGCAAATCGATCAACATCAGCCACTCCCACAAAACACGCCGCGCGCCGTGACGACGCACAACGAACGCAAATACCGTCGAGCGAAAGGCTTTAGTTGAACAGGCGCATGTCGGCGAGGATTATATCAAGCGGGCTTTGAAGAAGGCATCGACGCGATCGAGATAGGCGGCGGGGTCGCGCTCGTAGCTGCCGGCGTGCCGGGCACCGGGCACCGTCCACAGGTCGGCCTCGGGGCGCGCCGACCACAACGTGTAGGCATCGCGGAGGGGCACCACGCGGTCATTGTCGCCGTGGATGATGAAAACCCGTTGGCCATCCACATTGCGGATCCAGCGGACCGGCCGGGCGTCCGCGAGGTCGCAGCCGGCCATGCGCTGGGCGAGCCACCAGCCGGGCAGCGCGAAGGCCTCGGGCAGGCGGGTGATCGAGCGCCAGCGCTCTCCGACGAGGGCGGGCAGGTCGGCGTAGCCACAGTCGGCGACGACGGCGCCCAGCCCGGGTTCGATGGCCAGCGCGCCGATCGAGGCGGCCGCGCCCATCGAGACCCCCAGCAGGCCGATCCGTCCAACGGGGAAACCCTGGTCGCGGAGCCAGTCCACGGCGCCCAGCACATCGAGGCGCTCGCCGGGGCCGAAGGTGTGGTGGGCGTCCTCGCTCTGCCCGTGCCCGCGCAGGTCGAGCATGACGACGTGATAGCCGCGCTCGCGCAGGCGTTGGCCGAGCTCGGGGAAGCGGCCAAAGAACTCGGCGGTGCGGCTGGCATCCTTGCCGTGGACGAGGACGAGGGCGCGGTCGGCCGCAGGGGAGCGCATCGACCAGCCCGACAGGCGGAGGCCGCCGCCGCGCGGCGTGAACGCGATGTCATCGCAGGCGATGCCGCGCCGGGCCGGCGCGCGGTGGGCGTGGAAGCGCCGTTGCGGTTGGCTGAGAAAGGCGGCCAGCCCGGCCGTGGCGAGCATCAGGCCCGCCGCGCCCAGCCCGAGGCCGGCCGCCGTGGCGGCGGCGATTCGCCTGAGCGCCCTCATCCCTGGCTCCGCAACACGCGCGCCGCGCCGGCAGCGCGCAGGGCCGCGTCGATGGTTGCCGCGTCGGCCGCATCCCGTGCGAGCGCCAGCATGGCGCCGCCGCGGCCACCCCCCGACATCTTGGCCCCCAGCGCACCGGCCGTGCGGGCGGCCTCGCACAACGCATCCAGGCTGTCTGCGCTCACCGTCAGGCCCTGCAGGGCGGCGTGGTTGGCGTTCATCAATGCCCCCAGCCCCGGCAGGTCCCCGGCGAGGAGCGCGGCCCGCGCGGCATGGGCGATGGCCCCGATCTCGTCGAAACGCTGCTCCATCGGCGTGGGATCCCGCTGCCAGGCGGCGCGCACGTCGCCGACCGGGATGCGCGTCGAGACGCTCCGACCGGTGTCGCCGATGACGAGCGGCAGGTGTGCGGCGCCCGAAAGGATCTCGGGCGCATTGCCGCGGATGAACCACACCGGTTGTTCGTGGGCGATGACGGTGTTGTCGATTCCGCTCGGTGTGCCATGGTGCATGCGCTCGACCTCGAACGCAAGCGCGCTGGCATCGGTGGCGCTGAGCGGCCGGCCAAAGAAGGCCGCGGTGGCGCGGGCTGCGCAGATCGAGACCGCCGCCCCGCTGCCGAGGTTTGAGCTGACCGGGATGTCGGACTGAACCGTGAGATTGAACGGTCGCCAGTTCGCGTCCTCGGGGGTGATGCCGAGAAAGGCCAGCGTGTTCGTGACGATGGTCGCCAGCGGGCGACCGGGTTGCTGCCGCGCCCAGTAGCGCGCGCCGATGTCCGGGGCGATGATTTCGACATCGTCCGGGTGCATGTCGTGCGCAGCCGGGCGCGGGCTGGCCGTGGCGCGCGCGCGAAGGTCAGGCAGGGGCAGCGCAATCGCCGGCCGTCCGTAGACGACGGCGTGCTCGCCGCACAGGATGATCTTCGCGCACGCGCTCTCGGTGACGTTCACGCGCTACTTGCTGTCCTCGGTCAGGATGACGTTGGTGACATTGTCCGAGCGGCTGATCATGATGCTGACCGACGAATTGTCCTTTGCCCACGTCTGCATCGCCAGATCGGCCCCCAGCGCGTTGTCTTCGCTCAGCTTGTAGCCCAGCGCGGCCATCTCCTTCTTGTAGAAGGCGACGACGTTGGCGACGCTGTCGGTGGTCTTGAAGGTGATCATGCTGCCAAACGATGATTTCTCAGTCGCGTTGGCGGGCACGGGGAAATTGCCGCCGGGAGCCGCGCAGTCCGCCGGCACCTGGATGGCGGCCACCTTGTTGACGTCGGTGGTGTTGTAGGTCATCGTCAGCGTGCCCACGCCGGTATTGGTGCCGCGGCTGAGCACGCTCTTGGCGTTGTCCACCTTGACGGTGTAGCGAACCGGATACTTGCCATCGCGGGCGACCCAGATGCTGCCGCTGGCCGACGAGCTCGCCCCGAGGTCGGCGACGTTTTCGTTGAAGTCATACTGGTCGGTCACCACGCCGTTGACGGTCTCGCCGCTCTTGACACGGCGGGCGCTGCGGAGCGTGCCGAGGATGTCGGTGGGCTTCATCAGCGCGTCCGTTTGATTCATGCTGTCCCCTGAGATGGAGAGGCAGCGGTCCTTGCCGGTCTTGGTGGCGTCGTAGATGTAGAAGGCGTTGCCGACCTGATACCACTCCATGGACTCCGGCGCCTTTGTCCCGGATTTTGTGCTGAACTTGAAGTGTTGATCCTTGGTCGCGGCGATGTATTCCTGCGCCCAGTCCAGCGACTCGCTCACGGCCGCGCCCTTGTCATCCTTGCCCGCCCACGACATCGTCCAGGCCATGCGATAGCTCTTTAGCGCGGCCAGGGCCATGTCGACCGAGGCTGCATCCAACGCGTCACCGCCGGCTGGCGCGGCCGTGGTGGCACCTGGCTTGACGGTGGCGGCTGCGGTCGCAGCAGGCTTGGCCGTTGCGGCAGCCGTTGCCGCGGGCTTCTGGGTGGCGGCGGGTGCCGCGGCCTCGGTGGGGCTGGGGCGCGGCGCCGTCGCGGCGGGCTTGGCCGTGGCGGTCGGGTTGCGGTTCAGCCCCGGGATGGGGATGGGCAGGTTTTGCAGAAAAGAGCAGGCGATGAGGGGCACGGCGGTGGCGGCGGTGAGCAGCGCGAGTGACAAACGTTTCATAGACACCTCCAAACGTCGAGCGCGGTTGCGCGCGGCGCACGTGACCCGGTCACGGGTCGTTCACTTGAACACATACAGGACGAGGATGACGGCCAGGCCCCACAGCACACCGGTGATCTGCATGGGCCGATCCTTGAAGATGATCTCCTCGGGTGCGCCTCCTTCTCCGCGCACGTGGACGAGGTAGAGATAACGGAAAATGCCATACAGCACAATGGGGATGGTCAGCATCATGCTGTGGTTGGCCGGAAGCTGCGGCGCCGAGAACGTGTAGAAGCTGTAGGCGATGATCACGGCCGCGGTGACCATGGCGATGATCTGGTCGAGCAGCGGCAGGTTGTACTCGCCGAGGATGGCGCGCGTGCTGGTGCGTCCCTTGAGCTCGACCAGCTCCTGGCGGCGCTTGCCAAAGCCGATCAGCAGGGCGAGCAGCGACATGCAGACAAACAGCCAGGGCGAGAAACGCTCGGCATCGACCAGCGGGACGCCAGCCGCCACGCGCAAAACAAAGCCGGCCGCGATCGTCAGCACATCGATGATGACCACGTGTTTGAGCTGGAACGAATACCAGACGTTGATCGCCAGGTAGATCAGCCCGATCAGGCCGAACACCGGGTGCAGCCAGAACGAGAAGGCAAGCGCGGCGAGGCCGATCACCGCTGCGGTCACCATCGCCAGACCCGGCGAGACGTCACCGCGGGCCACCGGGCGGAAGCGCTTCTTGGGATGCTGGCGGTCCTTCTCGACATCGACGGCATCGTTTAGCAGATACACCGACGACGACAAAAGGCACAACGCAACAAAGCCACCCAGCGTGGCCAGCAGCGGCCCGGCCTGGGTCAGTTTGCTGTCAAAGATCAGCGCGGCAAAGACAAAGACATTCTTGGCCCACTGCCGCGGGCGCATGGTCTTGAGCAGCCCGAGCAAGATGCGCCCCGGGCCGGCCGGCCCCGCACTCGCGTGCGGCACCGCTTCGTTCGAATCCATGCTTAGATCATAACTGACGGGGACGCGTGCCGCAGCACGATGAGGAAGGCGCATTACAATTCCGCCACGCGCCGGAAGGGCGCAACGACATGTCGCAAGCAACGCCCACAGCCTCCCCGCTCCTGAACAACCGCTATCGCCTGCTCGCCGTCATCGCGAGCGGAGGAATGGCGACGGTCTACAAGGCCCAGGACACGCTGCTCAGCCGCGTCGTGGCCGTGAAGACGCTGCGGGATCGCTTTGCCCAGGACCCGACCTTCGTGCAGCGCTTTCGGGAGGAAGCCCAGGCGGCGGCGAACCTGAATCATCCCAACATCGTCACGATCTACGACGTCGGGCGGGACACGATCAACAATGTCCCGCGCCATTACATCGTGATGGAGTTCGCCGATGGGATGGACCTCAAGCAGGTCATCCGCGACCGGCAGGTGTCCGGGCAGGGCTTTGGCATCGCCGAGGCGGTGGACATCGCGCGGCAGGTCGCCGAGGGCGTCGGCTTCGCCCATCGCCGGGGACTGGCGCACTGCGACCTCAAACCGCAGAACGTCATCATCACGCCCGAGGGGCGGGCCAAGGTCACCGACTTCGGCATCGCCCGCGCGTATACGTCGATGGTGGCCGAGAAGAGCGAGACGGTGTGGGGGACGCCCCAGTACTACGCGCCGGAGCAGGCCACCGGCAACCCACCCACGCCCGCCAGCGACGTCTACAGCATCGGCGTCATTCTTTATGAGATGCTGGCCGGCCGTCTGCCCTTTGAGGGTCGCGATGCGCGCGAGCTGGCCCGCCAACACCTGAACGCCGAACCGCCCGAGCTGACCACGCTCAATCCAAACGTGCCGCTTCAACTCGAAGCCATCGTCCGGCGCGTGCTGTCAAAGGATCCGGCCAACCGCTACCGCGATGCCGACCAGCTGGCGCGCATCCTGACGGCCTACCTTCAGCAGGGCGAGGAATACACGCTGGCGCAGGCCTCCGCGCCCATGGCGGCCTCGACGCCCTCGCGCCCGGGGACCAGCGCCGTAGCGCCCGTGGCCA
>JAIBCK010000014.1 GCA_019694215.1 Thermoflexales bacterium | reverse complement strand
GGCGTGGCCGGCCGACGCTCTGCGCGCTCGGGGCGCTCCTGGCGCTTCTGTGGTTCGCGCGGGGCCAGCGGGCGACGCGGGGGTTGGGCGGGTGTGGCCGGGGCCGGCGCGCTTTGCACAACGGGCGGTGCAACGGCAGCCGGAGGCGGGGGCGGCGGCGGCGGGGGAGGCGGCGGGGCCTCCATCGGTTTGGGCGGCGCGTTCAACGCGGTCACGGCCGCGGCGCGCGTGCGCGCCTCGACCTCGGCATACGGGGTCATGCGCACCTTGGCCGGCCGGGCACCGATGCCCAACACGCCACGCGCGCCTTCATCCACAACCTCGATCTTGACCTCGGCCCGCAGCAGACGCAGTTGCGCCAAACCCTGATTGATGGCGGCTTCCACATCGGGTGCCTGGATTTCGATAGCTGGCATGGTCTTTTCCCTCCGCGGGGTCGGCGGCCTAGCGTCGGCCCTTGTCCTTGTCCTTGTCTTTGTCCTTCGCCTTGCTGAGATCGATCGATGGCGTGCCGCGACCCTTCGACTTCGGAAGCGGCCGGGGCTCGCTCGGCTTGGCCACGGGGCGGCTCACAGAGCCCGAACCTGCAGTGCTTGCCGCATTGGCTGCGGCCAGCTGCGTCTTGGCATGCGCGATCCGCGGCTTGAGCAGGAAGTATTGCGCAACGCCGAGCAGGTTCGAGGTCAGCCAGTAGATGCCCAGGCCCACCGGGGCCGAGATCATGAACATGCCAAACATGAGCGGCATCATCAGCTGCATCGTGTTGTTCATCTGCGCCGACTGCGGATCCGTCGACGGCGGTGTCATCGCTTTGTTTGACAGCCAGGTCGTCAGCACCACCAGCACGGGGATGATCCCGATGGGCAGGATGGGCAGAATGTACAGGTGATCGGGCTGACCGAGGTCCCAGAACAGAAACTTGCTGTTGATCGGGACGAGCGTCGAGATGTTGGGCAAAAAGCCGTAGACGTGCTTGCCCAGGTCGAGCAGACTGAGCGGCGTCACCGCAAGTGCTCGGTTGATGGCGTTGTACAGGCCGATCAGGATCGGGAACTGAATCAGCATGGGGAGACACCCGCTGAGCGGGCTGAAGCCCAGCTTGCGCTGCTCCTCCATCAGTTTCTGTGGATCGTTCTTGTACTTCTCCTGCAGCTCCTTCATCTTGGGCTGCAGGGCGGCCATCTTCATCGATGACACCTGCTGCCGATATGAGAGCGGCAGCGTGCTCAGTTTGATGACAATGGTCAGCACGACGATGGCCAGAACGAAGTTGTTGCCGAACAGGCCGTAGAGTGCCAGCAGCGCATTGGTCAGCGGGTTGTTGACCAGAAAGTCGAAAATATCAAAGCCCATCTTGCGCTCCCCCTATTTGGCCGGCTGGAACGACAGCAGCTTCGCGCCCGTCGTCTGATCCAGCACATGCAGCTTGATGTCGCCGTCGAAGAGCGGCGTCCACAGCTGATTCGCGCGCGCCACCGGTGTCGAGGGCATGCGACGCCCGAGATTGACGTCATCCTTCCACTTGCGGCTGCTGTCCTTGTATTCGACCCGTCCATCGGCTCCGGGCTTCAGATTGGCCAGGTCCAACGCATAGACCTGGGTGTCCATCCCGGCCACGAAGAGCGTGCCCTTGTCCACCACAGGCTGGGCGCGCACGGCGTCGCGGATCTGGAACCACCACAGCTTCTCGCCGGTGTCGGCCTTTAGGGCGAAGACGCGGCCCTGGACATCGCCGGCATAGACCACGCCATTGTCCAGCAGCGGGTCGCTCCACAGCCACGACTCCAGCTTCTGCTGCCACTTGACCTTGCCCGTCGCTGCCTCCACGGCGTAGAACGTGCTGTTGAACGCGCCAAAGTAGAGCGTCCCATTGCCGATGGCGGGCCGCACCCCGATGGGGGTGCCGGCCAGGTCGAACGTCCACAACAGCGCGCCAGTGGCAGCGTCCAACGCATACAGCTTGTGATCCATCGAGGCCTGATACACGTGCCCGCCATCGATCAGGGGCCGGCTCCACAAGCGATTCCCGGTGCTGAACTTCCAGACCAGGGTCGGGGACTTGCGGGCCACGCCAGCATCGTTGACATCGCTCAACGTGGCCGGATCGAGCGCGTACAACGTGCCATCACCATTCGCGGCGTAGATCAGCTTGCCATCGGTGGCAACGCCGTCAACATACTCGCGCGAGGCCTCGCCGCCGTTGAAGCGCCAGACCTCGCTGCCGTCCGCATCCGAGATGGCGTAGACATGGTTGTCGATGAAACCCGTCCCGATGCCGCCGGCCACCACGATGGTCTTGTCGAAGCGGACTGGCGCACCGGCAAAGACCACCGTCGCAGGACTGCCCAGCGAGAAGCGCCACTGCTCCGCCGCCGTGTCGAGCGACAGTTTGTAGACGTGCGTGTTGCTGGCGAGATAGGCATTGCTGTCCGTGACCAGAAGGCCGGGAAAGCCGCCGGGGGCCGGCTCAGAGGCCCCGCATGCGCTCAGCGTCAGGGCCAGCGCCGGGAGGGCCAGCCAGAGACCGCGAAGTTTTGTCATGGAATCAAGACTCAGGGAACCGGGTCATAGCCGCCCGGATGAAAGGGATGACAGCGCAGGATGCGCCTGATACCGAGGTAGATCCCGCGCAAGGGCCCGTGCTTGAGAATGGCCTGGGCGGTGTATTCACTGCAGGAGGGATAGAAGCGGCAGGAGGGTGGAAAAGCGCGAGAGAGCGTCTTCTGATAGACGCGGATTGGCACGACAAGGGCGCGCCGCGGCCAGGACGTCGAAGGCGACATACCCTCACCTTCGCGCACCGGCTCCCTCAGGTCTTTCGAAGCGCTCGCGCTTTGCTCAGAAGCCAAACGATTTCGTCTCGCGCGTCCCGGTATGCGGCCTTGCTCGACAGCAACGCAGGATGCGCGACAAACACCAGATCCCAGTCCGGCGCGACATCAGGGGCGAGGTGGCGCAGGGCCTCGCGCAGAATTCTGCGCGCCCGGTTGCGCTCAACAGCCCCTCCGACGCGGCGGCTGGCAATCAGGCCGATTCGAAAGGATGTTCCATCTCCGGGCCAGGGCGCGGCGTTGAGCGTCATGCCCCGACCGCGCCATGTCTGCCCTGTGGCCCTGACCCGCTGGAAATCCGCTGCGGCGCGGAGCGCGACCAGGCGGGCCATGCGTGGGCCTACTTGCTGCCCTCGGTCCCGCGCTTGCTGCGGGCGACCGAGTACACCTCGTTCCAATCCACCTGCTTGACGTGATTGTTGGCCAGCGTCGTCAGCGTGGCGCGGCCGCGCGCGCGGCGGCGCGCGAGCACTTTGCGACCGCCCTTGGTCGCCATGCGCGCGCGGAAGCCGTGTACGCGCACACGGCGCCGCTTGCGGGGTTGAAAGGTTCGCTTCGTCATTTGTTCAGCACCTGCTTCGTCAGTTGTTCACGCGCAGACAGCGCGCAAGGTCCCCGCCTGGCGAGGCACCCGCGCGCTGAAAACGTCATCTTGCGTAGAGTACGCGAACGGTGATTATACCGCGTTGTTGGTCCCAGAACCGGTGGGCGCAGCGGGCCGACCCGCGCTCAGGCCACCCGGCGCGTCAGCGTGCCCATTTGCGCACCATGTCGCGGAGCAATTCGCGGCTGACGGGTTTGGACAGATAGTCGTCCATCCCGGCGAGGAGGCACTCCTCGCGCGCGCCCTGCATGGCGTTGGCGGTCATGGCCACGATCGGGATGTGCTGGCCGGTCAGTTTCTCGGCGTTCCGGATCTGATGGGTCGCCGCATAGCCATCCATGGTCGGCATCTGACAATCCATCAGGACGAGGGCGTACTGGTCACCGCTGACAGCGACCTCACGCACGGCGTCATGGCCATTGTTGACCGCGCGGACCTGGCATCCCATGCTCTCCAACTGTGCCATGGCGAGCTTCTGATTGGCGAGGTTGTCCTCCACCAGCAGCACGGTGGGCGGGTTCGCGCGGACGGGCAAATCCCCCCGGCGGGTGAGGACCTCTGGCATGCGTTCGGCCAGGAATACGGTGGAAATCGCGTCGAAGAGCGTGGACTGCCGGACGGGCTTGGTCAGATAGGCCGAGAAGCCGGCCTTTTCGGCGCTCTGCGCCAGCAGGTCGTCGCTGCCCGTTAGCAGGATCAGCGCCATGGAGGCAAAGCGGCGGTCGCTCTTGATCATGCTGGCGACATCGAAGCCGTTCAGGCCAGGCAAGCGGTAGTCGATCACGGCTACGTCAAAGGGACTGCCGGCCGAGGCGGCGTCGCGCAGCACCGCCATCGCGTCCGTCGCATTGCTCACCCCGCGGCATTTCATCTTCCAGGCAGCCACGTAGCGCGCCAAAATTTCCCGTGTGGGCCTGCTGTCGTCAACGATCAGCACGCGCAGGTGCGACAGCACAGAGGCCTCGCCATCCGGCTCCGTCACCTCGCTGGTCACACTCACACCGGGCGCCTCGAGGATTGCATCAAACGCGACTTCATATCCCGGATCGGGCAGGTTTCGCGAGGTGAGGCTGCCGCCCAGACGCTGAATGATGCCGGAACGCACCCGGCTCGCCAGCGAGTTTCGCGCGTTGGGGAGCTGATTGACATCCGGTGAAGCTTTGAGCTGGCCGTATGCCGTCAGGACGAAGCGCAGCATCAGCTTTGCGTCGCCGGCATCGCCCGGCCGTTGTTCGACGGCGATGACCAATTCATCGGGCCGGCGACTCACCAGCTCAGCCACCAGACCACTCAGAATCTGACGCAGCCGAGCGGTGTCCCCCCGCAGTCGGGCCGGCACGTCGGGGGCAATGTCAACCAGCACACTCACGCCGCTGGATGCATCGGCGCTGGCACCTGCAACACTTTCGACCAAAGCCGTGATATCAAAGATCTCCGACGACAGCTTGAAGGAGCCGTCGCGCAGCTTGGCATCATCGATCAGATCGTTGAGGATCGCGACCAACTGCTCTGTGGAATCGCGGATGATGTTGGCATAGCCACGCTGCTTGCTGTCCAGCGCCGAATCAAGGAGCAGATCAGAAAGCCCAAGGATGTTCTGCATCGGGGTGCGAACATCGGACTCCAGCGTGGCGAGAGTTAGTTGGGTCTGTGGTGCGGTCTGTTCGGCGGAGCGATCGGTCGCCCCAGGGACACCGACATCCTGATGATGTAACATGGTCATGCCTGATGCCCTCCCCCAGTGCGCATCTCAAGCGATAATCGTAGCGTCTGACTGTCTAGAATTTAACACGTCCCCTCGGGCCGTATCTAGGATTTTCACTAGGAGGTACCCCGGCACGATCCCGCTACAATGTGCGCCATGGAACCAAATCGCAGGCGGCGGTCAAGCAAGCTCTGGTCGTTGATCAGCTTGATCATCATCGTCACATTGCTGGTGAGCACCATTGCGTCCTCGATATTGTCGTTCACTGTTCCCCGGTAGACCTCCGACTCCCGTTCGGAATACAAACATACAAGAGACCATGACACACAAAAGCATCGTGAAGACCCAGGCTGCCCCACAGGCCATCGGCCCGTACTCCCAAGCCATAGTCGCAAATGGGCTGGTTTTCTGCTCAGGCTCGATCCCGCTCGATCCCGTCTCAGGCAACGTCATCGAAGGCGGCATCGAGGCGCAGACGAAGCGCGTCCTCGACAACATGAAGGCCGTGCTCGAAGGCGCGGGCTCCAGCCTGGACAAAGTCGTGAAGACCACGGTCTTCCTCCAGAGCATGGGCGACTTCGCGGCCATGAACGGGATCTATGCCACCTACTTCGTCGCCAATCCGCCGGCGCGCTCGACGGTTGAGGTGGCCAAGCTGCCCCGCAGCGTCCTGGTCGAGATCGAGTGCATCGCACTGGCCTGATGCCGGTGCACTTCCGCACAACGCAACGGGCCGACCCCAACGCGGGTCGGCCCTGTTCCTTTTTCAGCGCACCGTGATCGGGTTGGAAAACACCCACGGCCGGCGGGCAAGCCGATAGTCCAGCCAGGCTTCCGCGCGATAGCTGCCCGGTTCCAGCGCCAGATGTTCAAGGGTATCTCCGGTCCGTTGTGCGATGCAGGCCCCGTTGCGCAACAGGCGCAGCCGCGCGCGGCGGGGTGCTGTGATCCGCAGGGTCGTGACGCCGCTTCGCGTGAGCGTCTCGCCCATCCCGGCCACCTGCGCGCCACTTTGGGCCGTGAATCGGAAGCCACGCGTGGAGGCGGGCCGGTCATAGCCGATGAAGCAGCGCCCCGCCCTGAGCGCCGCAAACACCGCCTGCCGATCCGCCTCGACATCGCCCGTGAGCGGGCGCGGCAGCAGCAGATGCGTGTTGACACTGCGAAAGAGCACCTCGTACCCGAGCACGGCGCGCTGGATGGGCCCGACGTGAAAGACGGTGCCGTGCGCGTCGGAATTGCCGATCGCGACCACCTTTTCGCCTGACGTCAGAAGTTCATCCCATTTGCGCAGGGTCTGTGGAAAGGGGCCGCGCAACGCCCAGGACGGAAAGAAGGCGTAGAACACGGCCAATGGCCAGGATCGCGCGCGAGCCTTGAAGTCCGACATCGCGTTCCAGAGCTCGATCCCGGCGAAGCGCCTGACCTCCCAGTCCGCCCATGGGATGGCGAGCAGATCAAAGGTCAGCGGGCTGGCCACCTCGAACGGGTGGGCGAGAAAGGCCATCCCACCCCGCGCGTTGGCGGCATCGATGAGGGCCTGTGGCTTCGCGGCCAGCGGTGCGAGCTCCTCTCGCGCCTCGTAGATCAGGCAGTGGCTGGCCTGGGGCTGGCGCGTGGGGTCATGCACCTCCTCACCGGCCAGCACCAAAACGCGCCCAACGAAACGATCCGCCCCGCGCACATACACGTTGTGATCGGTGACGACGAGGACATCGACGCCGGCCCGCGCGGCCGCTTCGGCGATGCGCTGGCGGTGCCACTCGCCGTCGCTGTACGGCGTGTGCGCGTGCAGGTTGGCGACCAGCTCCACGCCGGTCTCCGCTTCGCGGCCCATCTTCATCGGACGGCCAGCATACGCGAGGACGGGCGCGCGTCAAGGTGGGGCTATGCTTGCCCCCTCATGTTCGACTACCACGTCCATACCAGTTTCTCCGCCGACAGCGCCACCCCCATGGCCGCCCAGGTCGAAGCCGCCATCGCTGCCGGGCTGCGCGAAATCGCCTTCACCGAGCACGAGGACTACAACCCGGGCGACGAGACCTCGTTCTTCTTCCGCCATGCCGACTACCATGCCGAGGTCGATCGCTGTCAGGCGCAGTATGGTGACCGCATCCGCATCCTGCGCGGCATAGAGGTCTCCGAGCCACATCGCACAGCACCCCTCTGCGGGCCGGTGCTGGCCGGTTATCCCTGGGATTTTGTGCTGGGCAGCCTGCACTGGGTGGACGGGCAATACAACGCCTATTTGAAGGATTACTACCTGCGCTTTGGCGACTGGCGCGAATCGATGCGGAAATACTTTCGTGAGCTGTCCGACCTGGCGCGCGGCGGGGACTTCGACGTGATGTCGCACCTGGACTATCCCGTGCGCTATGGCGTGCAGGTCTTTGGGGATGCCTATGACATCGCCGACTTCGAGCGCGAGATCCGGCCCGCCCTGCGCATCCTTGCCGACCGCGGCAAGGGAATGGAGATCAACACCAACCCGCTGTGGAGGCACAAGGCGCATCCCAACCCCCCCGGCATCGCCGTACGCTGGTTCCGCGAGGAGGGCGGCGAAGTGCTAACGGTGGGCTCCGACTCCCACCGGCCGGCCACGACCGGCGCCTGCATCGATCAGGCGATCGTCCTCGCCCGCGCCGCTGGCTTCACCCGCCTCGCCACCTTCAACAAGCGCAAAGTGACCTTCGTCGACCTGCCGCCCAACCCAAAGCCGGCCGCCTAAGGCGGGCCTGAATCGTGCGCGTTGCGCCGGTTTGGACCGGCTGCGGTTGGTATAGTGTCCGCAATGGCTGGCCTGGAGATCACCCCGGAGGATTGGGCGCGTATGCGCGCCGAGCCGGCCCGGCCGCGCCTGATCGACGTGCGCGAAGGCTGGGAGACGGCGCTGGCGCGCCTGCCCGAGGCCGAGTGGCTTCCGATGGGCGAGATCTACAACTGGTCCGGCACGCTGGACAAGGCCGGGAGATATGTCCTGATTTGCCACCTGGGCGAGCGAAGCGCGATGGCCTGTCAGTTCCTGCGCAGCCTCGGCTTTCGCGATGTGCAGAATTTCGCCGGCGGCATCGACGCCTGGTCGCGGAGGGTGGACGGAAGTGTCCCGCGCTACTAGGGCTTCCGCAAGCGCCACCCTGCGCGCCGCGTTTGCGCTAATCCTGCTCCTGCTCACCCCGCTGGCACCGGTGGCGGCGCAGACGCCGGTCCCGCCGACGCCCGTCCCGGGCGCAGTCCGCACGGCCCAGACCCTTCTCAAGTCGATGTCGGTGGCGCAGAAGGTCGGCCAGCTCTTCCTCATCCAGTTTGAAGGCGATGACCTGTCGAACACATCTGACATCGCCGACCTGATCGTGAACTACAAGGTCGGTGGGGTGCAGATCAGCGCCGGACGGGGCAACTTCGTAAATGGCCCGGACGGCCCGCGCCAGATCCTCACCCTGACGACACAGCTGCAGGCGCTCGTGGCGCTGTCGGGAACGCCCGGCACGCTGCCGGACATCGTTCCGACGCCATCCCCGAGCACAACGGGCGCGAGCAACAACCAGCCCTACATACCGCTGTTCATCGGCATCGAACAGGAGGGCGACGGCTGGCCCAACTCTGAGATTACGCAGGGGCTGACGCCGCTGCCGAGCGAAATGGCGCTCGGCGCGACCTGGCGTCCGGAGCTTTCCGAGGCCGCCGGCAAAACGCTCGGAGCGGAGCTCACCCGGCTGGGCGTCAACCTGCTGTTTGGCCCAATGCTCGACCTCGTGGACGCGCCGAAGCCGGGCAATGCCGGCGATCCCGGCACGCGCGTCTTTGGTGGCGATCCGTACTGGGTGGGCCGGCACGCGGCCGCCATGACGCGGGGCTTGAAGACGGGCAGTAATGGCCGGCTGGCCGTGGTGGCGGCCCGCTTCCCGGGCCTGGGAGCCTCTGACCGCAACCCGGAGGATGAGGCCCCGACTGTCCAACGCTCGATGGACCAGCTGCGCCAATTCGAGCTGGCCCCCTTCTTCGCGGTGACTGCGCCTGAGGGCGAAGGCGCGGTGACGGTCGATGGCCTGCTCATGGCGCACATCCGCTTCCGCGGGTTGCAGGGCAACCCGCGTGCCGTGACGAACCCGATCAGCCTCGACCAGCAGGCTCAGAAGGACTTCATGGCGCAGAAGGAGCTGGCGACCTGGCGCGCGGCCGGCGGCGTGACGTTCTCCGATGCGCTCGGCGCGCGCAGCGTGCGACGCATTTTCGAGACGCCTGACGCGCCCTTCAACGTCCGACTCATCACACAGAACGCCTTTAGGGCGGGAAATGATGTTTTGACGTTGGGCGCCTTCGGCCTGACCGCCAGCTGGGCCGAGCAGCGCGACAACATCAAGGCGGCCATCCGCTCCTTCCGGGAGCGCTATCTGATAGATCCCGCCTTCGCCAGCGATGTCGACGCCGCCGTGGTGCGCATCCTCGCGCTCAAGCTCAAGCTGTACGGCGAGCGTTTCGGGCCGGCCGCCACGCCCAGCCCCGATGTCGCGGCGGCCATCCAGCCCAATGCCGAGCTGGCCGCCAGTGTGGCCAAGGAAAGCGTGACCGTGCTATGGCCGGGGCTGCGCGATCTGCCCTCAGCGCTGCCCGCCGCGCCCGGCCCGAATGACACGGTCGTCTTTCTCACCGACGACCGGCAATTCCGGGAGTGCGCGCGCTGTCAGCCGTATGCCGCGATCTCGCCCACCGCGCTGCGCGACGCAGCGCTGCGCCTGTATGGGACCCGAACCACGGGACAACTCAATCCTTCGCGGGTATTCGCCTACGGGTTCAGCGAGCTCGCCGACGCGCTCGCACGCGCCGACGGCGCGCCGGCTGCATCTGCCACAACCGTCGCTGCAACGCCAAAGCCGACCACCGCCGTGACCGGCACGGTGCCCGGCGTGCTGGCGGCAATCGATTCGGCCAACTGGATCGTGGTTGGCATGCTCGACTTCGACGTCAAAGCGTCGCGTTCGGCCCAGGCCTTCCGGGATTTTCTGGCGCTGCGCGGCGACGCGCTGCGGGACAAGAAGGTGGTGGTGTTTGGCTTTGGCGCGCCCTATCACCTGGACTCGACCGAGATCACCAAGCTAACCGCCTATTTTGCGTTGTACCAACACGGGCCGGCGGCGCAGGAAGCGGCCATCCGGGCGCTCTTTGGCGAGTACGGCCAGGGCGCGTCGCCCGTCTCCGTGCCCGCCGTGAACTACCTGCTCTCGGAGCAAACGCAGCCTGACCCCAAGCAGATCATCCCGCTCGTCGCGCTCGGGCCCACCGAGCCCACCACGCGCACCTCGGGCACGCCGGTGCCGCTGTCCCCACGCCTGAACGACACGTTGCGCGTGCGGGCCGGCCCGATCGTGGATCGCAATGGCCGCCTGATTCCGGACGGCACGCCAATCCAGTTCATCCTGGCCTATCCGACCGAAGGCGTTCGGGAGCCTCAAGAGCGGCGCGTCGCCTCACGCAACGGCTACGCCGAGACCACGATCACCTTCGAGCGCAAGGGCAAGCTGCAAATCTCCGCCCGCACTGATACCGCCCGCCAGTCCGACATCATCGAGGCCAACATCAGCGACGCCGCCGGCGAGGTCGTGATCTCGCGGCCAACGCCCTTCCCGACCGTGACCAGTGAGCCGCCGCCATCCGTGACGCCCAGGCCGACCGAGACCAGCCCACCGCCGCGACCCTCTGCAACGCCCGTGCCCACGCCAGTGCCCCAGCCATCCGGGCTGGCCGCGTTTGGTCTGACTGTGCTTGCGTTGTGCATCACGAGCGTGGGGGTTCTGTTCGTGCTGCGCTCCCGCCGGCCCGTCCCCCCGGAGAGTGACCTGGTGCGGACGCTGCTGATCGCCTGGTCCGCCGGCTGGGCGGCCTATGCGCTGCTGGGCGTTCTCGTGCGGCCGGCGCTGTCCAGCCCCGGAGGCACCCTCCTGGCGCTGCTTGGTGCGGTCGCGGCCGCGCTCGGCGCGGCCTGGGCGACCTTACGCTCAAAGACCACCCGCGCGAACCCGGCCGAATCCAATCGAGGAGTATCACGATGAAAGCGCTGAAGCAGTTGTTTGGTTCGCTGTTTGCGCCGGTGCCCAGCGGCCCGGATGCCAATGCCCTGATCTACTTTGTCCGCGGAAAGCGTTGCGGCGCCGTCACCCGCGTTCGGATCAACCGGATGAACGACCTCAGCCGCGACGAGGATGGCGTCTCCTTCATCGTCCGCAAGGGCGTGATCGACGACGTGTGTTTTGGGCGCGTCGACCTGACGCTGCGGTTTGACAGCCGCCACAATGAGATCGGCCGCGAAATCGAGGGCGGCGAGTTCGTGACAAAGGTCGACTATGAGGCCTGGCTGGCCTCGCGCGCGGGGTCGCCGTCATGAAGACCCTTCTGGAGCGCACGCGCTACATCACCCTGATTGCGGTCGTCACCCTGATCGTGCTCAGCATCGCCACGTTTGTGCGCGGGGCCATCAGCACCGTGTCATTGGTGATTGGCATCCTGTCGGGCCCGGATGTCAGCGCCAGCGTGGTCGAGACCATCAAACTGGTGGACCTCATCCTCCTGGGCACCGTCCTGCTCGTGTTCGCCCTCGGGCTGTATGAACTCTTCTGCGGGGAGTTGGCCCTGCCGGCCTGGCTGACCATCCACGACCTGCGCGCGCTCAAACGCAAGCTTGCGGACGTGGTGTCGCTGATCATCGCCATCAAGTTTCTAGAGGCCCTCGTGGAGATCAAGAACACGCAAGATCTCCTTTTCAAGGGTTTGGCCTCCGCCGCGATGATCCTGGCCCTCGCTGTTTTCTCAAAGCGATCCGACAAGGTTGGCGAAGCGCACTGACATCAGGGGGCTGGCGGCTTGCGTTTGCGCAGCGTCGCGCGCCCGACCGCATCTCGGCCATAGCGTTCCTGAAGCGCATCGAGGGTGCGCGCCAGCGCCTCGCGCGACGGGTTGACCTGACCGGAGAACAGATCTGCCTGCACGCCTTCGCTCAGCCCGCTCGCGCCAACCCCAAGCAGGCGCACGCGGCGCCCGGGCGCCCAGGCCACGCGAAACAGGGCGTCGACGGCCGCGCGGATATCCTCCCCGAAATGCGTCGGCGCGCTCAATGTGACCTGGCGGGTGATCGTCTCGAAATCACTCCAGCGCAACTTGAGATGAATCGTACGGGCATAGACATGGTTGTCGCGCAGGCGGCGCGCCACCTCGTCGCTCAACGCGACCAGCACAGCGTGCAAGGCATGATGATCCGCCAGGTCCTTTGTGAAGGTGCGCTCCTCGCTGACCGATTTGAGCTCGCGCCCGCCCCGAACTTCGGAGAGATCAACGCCGCGCGCGCGGGCGACCGCCTGGCTGGCCTGGTTGCCAAAGACGCCACGGAGCATGGCCGGATCAGTGTTCGCCAGCGCGCCGACGGTCTCGATGCCCAACGCTTTGAGCCGGGCACTGGTGGCCGCGCCAACGCCCCACAACGCGCCAACGGGCATGGGGGCGAGAAAGGCCGCTTCCCCGCCCGCCGGGACGACCAGCACCCCGTTGGGTTTGGCTTCGCCACTGGCCATCTTGGCCACCAGCTTGCAGGATGCCAGGCCAAGCGAGGCCGGCAGCTGGCACGACTCGGCGATGCGGCGCTGGATCTCGAGGCCGAGCGCGTGGGGGTCCTCGGGAAAACCACTCAGATCAAGAAAGGCCTCGTCAACGGAGATCTGCTCAAAGTCACTGGAATAGCCGCGCAGCACCTCCATGACCTGCCGCGAGTGCGTGCCATACACACCGTGCGAGGGCGGCACAACGATCAAACCCGGACAAAGCCGGAGCGCCTGCGCAGTCGGCATGGCGCTGCGCACGCCATGGGCGCGGGCGGGATACGAGGCGCTGGCGACCACGCCGCGCTGGTCGGGCCGGCCCGCGACGGCGTAGGCCTTGCCACGCAGCGTGGGCTGCCGCAGGGCTTCGACCTCGCAGAAGAAGGCATCCAGATCGACGTGGGCGATGAGACGCGCCATGGGTTCATGCTACCAGCACGCCGGGTAGACTGACGGCCTATGCCGACCGGGATCGCGTTGGGTGCCTACCTCTTGAGCGGCGTGGCCGGTTTCCGGCAGGCCGGCATTCACCGTTATACGAAGTCCTTGCTGACCGCCCTGGCGGAATCGCGGATGTTGGCGGAGCTGGACTACCGGTTGTGGGCGCTCGTCTCCCCCAGCGCCCTCGGTGAAGCCCCGCCGCCTGGCCCCCGCTTCGAAGTGCGCGCCGCGGCCCGCTCGACCGAATCGCCGTATGCGCGAATCTGGACCGAGCAGACCGAGAGCGCCCGCGTGGCGCGCAGGTTTGGTGCGCGGCTATATCACGGGCTGGCCTTTGCGCTGCCCCGGGCCTGGCGAGGACCAAGCGTGCTGACGGTGTACGACCTGAGCTTCATCACCGCTGCGCAAACGCACAAGTGGGTGAACCGGACCTATCTGACTGCCATGACGCGCTGGGCGAGCCGGCGCGCGACGCGCGTGCTCTCGATCAGCGCACATACCCGGGACGACCTGGTGCGCCTGTACGGGCTGCCGGCGGAGAAGATTGACGTCACCCTGCTTGCGCCAAACGCTCATCACAAACCGCCGGCGCAGGATGCCATCGCCGCCTTTCGGGTTGCAAAGGGCCTGCAACCTGGCGCGGTGTTTTATCTGGGCAGCCTCGAACCGCGCAAGAACCTGACGACGCTGCTGCGCGCCTTTGCGCGGCTGCGCGCCACGGCGCCCGATCTGGCCGGTGCCCGCCTCTATCTCGGGGGTGCGGCGGCCTGGCACTACGAGGGCGTGTTGGACGAAGCCAATTCCGCCACCCTGCGCGATGCGGTGGTCGTGCTTGGCCGTGTGCCGGAAGCGGAGCTGGCGCTTTGGCAGGCTGCCTGCGACTGTTTCGCCTTTCCCTCGCTGTATGAAGGCTTCGGCCTGCCACCGCTCGAAGCGATGGCGGCCGGTGCCGCCGTCGTCTGCAGCAACGCCAGTTCGTTGCCCGAGGCGGTCGGTGATGCTGCGCTGCTCGTCGACGCCTTGGACGTCGACGGTTGGGCTACATCGTTGGCCAGCGTCCTTCGAGATCCCGGCCTGCGCGCAGACCTGCGACGGCGCGGGCTGGCGCGCGCGGCGGGCTTCAGCTGGTCGCGCGTCGCCGACGAGACCCTGGCTGCCTATGCGAAGGCACTCGCCGGCTCGACCCACACCCGCGAGGCCAGCTCAACGCCCAGGGCCTGATCGTAGGCGTGGTCGCCCTCGCCCAGACGCGCTCGCAGCGGCCCCGAAAACGGCGCGCGCGCAACGACCATAAGCGGTACGCCGGGCCGGATCCCGATCGAGTTCAAATAGCGCAGCATTTCACTGTCGTGAGAGCCAATCCGCCCGATCACACCGCGCTCGCCCTCCCCCAGCTCCGAAAGGGCGCGCGATGGAGGCTGTGCAATGCTCCCATCCAACCCGGGAATCGGATCCCCGTGCGGGCAGCGCGCAGGGTGCCCCAAACGTTGATACATCCGCTCAACCAGCTCATCATCCAGCGTGTTGCTGACGGGCGCAGCAACCGGATACACTTCATGCCAGCCATACCCGAGCTGACGCACCAGAAAAACCTCGAAGATGCGGCGCTTGCGCAGGGCACGCATCGCAATGCGCAGACCTTGCTCGGTCAGCGCCAGCCCGCATGCCCCCTCACGTTTGACCAGCCCCCGGCGGGCCATGCGCTGCGCCATGCGGGAAACGGCAGGCGGCGACACGGACAAACGCCCCGCCAGCGCACGCAAGGCCACCCGCCCGTGCTCCTGGCCTTCCAGGTGTGTCTCGGTCAAAAAGTCGGTCGCGCCCGCCGTCGCAACATGGTGGCGACGCTCCGTCGCTGTGTCCTCATTCCTCATGGCTCGTGAACATAGGTTATCATATCGGGCCATGCCAGCGGTACCTGTGCAGGTATCATCATGGTGCTATCAGTTACGCATCGTTCTTGGGGGATAAAGGGAAAATCTATGAAGACGACAACTACTAACGTTGTGCGAATCGTTGGCGCACTGCTCGTCGCGCTCGCACTCACGATGGCGGCCACGGCCATGACGGGAGGCTCGTCCGCGGAGGCCTCGACGAACAGCCCGCAGGAAACACCGACCTTCACGCTCCCGCCCCCGGCCACGGCGACACCGACCAAGACGCCGGTGCCGACCCAAACACCGCCCCCGCCGACGTCTCCGCCCAATACCGTCGTCCCGCCAACGCCGACGCCCACGGCCACGCCAACCAAGATCGTGGTGCTGCCGCCGACCGGTCTGCCGGACAGCATTCCGGGCTCCGGCGTGGCGCTGATTGCGGCCGCCCTGGCCAGCGGTGGTGCCGGTCTGCTGCTCGCGTCGCGGCGCAAGACGCACTAGGCCGTTCACGGCAAGCCGGTCGCGGTCCGAACCCGTCGGCATTACATAATTCTCAGAGCGGGCACACAGCCGTGTGTGTCCGCTCTTTTTTGTTATGTCAATTTTGGGCGTTCCTGGCGTTGTCAACCGACCATTGGCCACAAATAGAGAGTGCCCTCGATAATGAACACGTAGTCTGATCCTGTCGTGTGTGGGCGCGTCTGTGGGGGATCGCGCGTTGGGGTAGGCTGTGGGATGCCTGAAAACGATGAATCACCTTAATCTTGCACGTGTCCGGCGAATCAACCTTCGCCGGGTCGCCATTGCGGCGGCTCTGGCCGCCAGCCTCCTGCCAACCGGGCTCGTCCAATCTGCGAGCCCCGGTGCTGCACCGCGTCCCGATGACGTCGCACCCCTCCTGCAGCCCGTCACCGTCCTGCAAACGGGCGACACCGTGAGCTTTGCCTGGCGCGGCCAGGAGGCTCGAACCCCGGATGGCAAATCCACTGTGCGTGACATCACTGACTGGGCCCTGGGCACCCTGGGGGGGGCCGAGCTCCCGGTGAAGTTCACCGCGCTCGAAGCAACGGGTGCCGTGGCACCGGCCGTCCACCTCAGCGTCGTCGAGGATGCTCCGTTCACGGGCGAGCTCTCACCCGTCCGGACCGAGGTTCCCAGCGAGCCCCTCACCGGCGAGACCTATCCCAACCTGGCCGAGACCCGGGAGATCAACCTGCCCGACCTGCCCTTGCTGATTTCGCACAGCGCCATCCAGCGCGGGCAGACCATCGTGGTCGTCGCCATGAGCCCGATCTATCGGAACGAAAAGGGCGAAACGCGCATTGCGACGCGCGTCGAAGGCTATGTGAGTGGCGTAAAACCGTTGGACACAAGCCGCTCACCATTTGATGCGGAGAGCCGGGTCAAGACGGCCGTCGCGACAGAAGGCTTGGCCGCCCCTTTCGTGGCCGAGGCCTACGCAATCAATCCGCTCGCGAACACGACTGCGCTGAAGATCACCGTTGTGCAGGCCGGCATGCAGCGCATCTCAGGCAGCGCGCTCAGTCCGCTCGGCAACAGCCTCGCGACGATTAACCCGAACCGGGTGCGACTTTTCCTTCTTGGCATCGAGGTCCCGCTCTTCTTCCGCGACGGCGGCACCTCCCCCGGCATCCTCGACGCTGGCGATGACTTCCTATGGTACGCGCCAACTGTTGGCGACCGCTACAACCAGAGCACGGTGTACTGGATGTCGGTCGACCCTGCCATTGACGGCGCGCGCATGGCGACCGTCAACTTGCAGCCACCCGCCTCGCCCGCAGCCGGCGCCGGCTACGGCCTCGAACGCGGCAGCTGGTATGTGCCGCTCGACTACCGTTCCATCCAGGCTGGTACCGATGGCGATCACTGGTTCTACGGCCAACTCACCGCAGGCTATGTGGGTTCCGTCTACACCGTGTCCGTCTCCACGCCGACCCGCATGCCCGCCGTGGCGGGCAGCTCGCTGCTCACCGTCACGCTGCAGGGGACTTTTGGCTATCAGCACTATCTGAATGCGCAGACCAATGGCGCCTCTCAGACAACTGGGTGGACGAGCACAAACCCCGCCACACTTGCCTTTGCGATGACCGCCTCCGGCGGCCAGGCCCTGTTCAGCCTGACGAGCACATACTCGAAGGTTTTGATCGACAAGGTGTTCTGGGAGCGCCCCGTCGACCTCAATGTGTCCGGCGGCGGTGGGGACTTCTACACCCGGCCCGATCTCGTGCGCACCTATCCGCTGGCCAGCTACAACGCGGCCTGGCCGATCTTTGATGTCACCGATCCGAACGCGCCGCGGCTGGCTCAATCGAGCAACGGGGTGACCCAGGCCGGCCCCGACCAACATCACCTCATCGTCGCCGGGCCGAGCTTCGTATCGACGCCGGCGGTCGCAAGCAACAGCGCCTATGACCTGGCGTCCCCGCGCAGCGCCGATGTCATCTATATCTCCCCGGCAGGGCTGATGGCGCCCCTGGGGCCCCTGACCACCCTGCGCCAGAACCAGGGCTATGTCGTGCAGGTCGTCGATCTCGCGCGGATCTATGACGTCTTCGGCTTTGGCATGGTTGGCCCGCACGCCATCCGCAACTTCTTCCGGCACGCTGTAGCCACCTGGACGCCGCGTGCACCGATCGCCGCCGTGCTGGTCGGCGATGGCACGATGGACCCCTTCAACCGGCTGGCCAAGTCCTTCGTGTCCCCCAACTTCATCCCGCCCTACCTGATGAGCGTGGACTCGGATGGCGGCGAGACGGCGTGTGAGACCTGTTACGTGCAGCTCGATGGTGACAACCCGCTCAACGACGCGCTTCCGGACATGTGGCTGGGGCGCCTCAGCGCCAACAGCACTGACGAGCTCACGACGCTGGTAAGCAAGATCACCACCTACGAAACGGACACCAGCGTCAACGCCTGGAACAAGACGCTGGGCTGGCTGGCGGACAACTTCCAGGAAGCCAATGGTGCCAAGGATGCTGGCGGCGACTTCGCGACCTATCAGGAGAAGATCGCCAACCACCCCTGGGACCCCGTGCCCGGGATCACGCCGCCCGGGTTGACCAAGAATTGCTCGTACTACAACCCGTATTTGACCACCCTGCCAAACAGCCCGTGCTTCGAACAATACGCGACCCCGGCGCACAGTCGCGCGTTGAACGTTTACAGCCAGGGGGCGGCCGTGGTGACCTATAACGGGCACGGCAACCCGCAGCAGCTTGCCGGCACTGACCCCACGGCCGCCTATCCCAACTACGCGCTGATCAACTACTTCGATCCGTTTGGCGATTTCTATGGCAACCCCGTGATGAGCAACGGCAACAAGCTGCCGGTCTCGATGCAGCTGACCTGTCTCACCTCGGCATTCCAGTATCCCGGCCAGTTCTATCCGCAGACCATCGACGAACGGCTGGTGGCCTCGACCACGGGCGGATCGATTGCCGTGTGGGGATCGGCGGGCAAGGGTGTCTCGCACGGCCATGACTTCCTGGCCCGCGGGTTCTTTGGCGTGCTGTGGTCGACCCCGTCGAACCAGACCCGCCTCGGGCCAGCCATCCAGAACGGCTATGTCAACCTCTTCACCAACGCCTACCTGTGCTGTGGGGACTCGATCCGGACCTATCTCCTGCTCGGTGATCCGCTGACAAAGGTCAGGGTGACATACTCCTGGGCGGGCAGCGGAAGAGCCTATCTACCCCAGGTTCGACGCTGATTCAATCAACGGCGCGGAGATCAATCCGCGCCGTTGTGTTTTTCGAGGACGGAGGCCCGCAACCCCCTTTGCCGGTGACGGGCGCTGGGGTAGAATCCTGACGGCCCATTTGGGCAACGCGTCGAAAACGCGCGCACCGCGCACAATCGAAACATCGTCCCTGGAGGTGGTGAGTGGCGAGCATTATCCCTGCCGCAACGACAAAGCGGCCGACCCTCAGCAAGAAGACGCGCGAAGCGTTGCTGGCCTATGGCATGTTATCGCCTGCGTTGCTGGCCCTGATTTTCTTTACGCTTATCCCCGTCCTCATCGGCTTCATGATCAGCCTGGCAAGCTTTCGTGTGATCTTCCGTGAATGGGTGGGCTTCGACAACTACGCCAATGCGCTTGCGCCGGACAGCGACATGTGGTCGTCGCTCGGCGCGACGATCACCTACTCGTTCATCAGTGTGCCCGTCCAACTCGGGTTGGCGCTGCTGCTGGCGATGGTGCTGTATCAGAAGCTGCGCGGGCGGGCGATCTTCCGCGTGGTGATGTTCCTCCCCTACATCACCTCGACCGTGGCATCGGCGGCCGTGTGGGCGCGCCTCTTCAGCCCGGATGCAGGGCTGATCAACGCCATCATCAAGTCGCTGGGCGGCACGCCGCTCAAGTGGCTGCTCGAGGACAAGGGGATCTTCACCTTGATCGGGCAGGCGGCCGGCATCCCACTGCCGTCCTGGCTGACGGGGCCGAGCCTGGCCATGGTCGCCGTGATCATCTACACCACCTGGGTGTTCGTTGGCTATGACACGACGATCTTTCTGGGCGGCCTCGGCAACATCCCGAACGAGATGTACGAGGCGGCCAAGATCGACGGCGCCGGGAACTGGCAGCTGTTCAAGAACATCACCTGGCCGCTTCTCTCGCCGACGACGTTCTTCCTCTCGCTGGTGACCATCATCGGCACGTTCAAGGCCTTCAATCACATCTGGGTCATGACCCAGGGGCGCAACGGGACAAACACCGCGGCGATCCTGACCTATCGGCAGATGTATGAATTCCAGCGTGCGGGCTACGCCTCCGCGCTGGCCTTCCTGCTCTTCACCGTCATCCTCGGCATCACCATCTTCCAGCAATGGTATGGCAGCCGGCGGGTGAACTACTAAGGCAGCTCCGTCATGGCAAACGTTCCCACTGCACCCGCGAGCATGGGCCGGCTGACCCGGCCCAATCCGCTCATGTATGTCATCCTCATCCTGGTCGGCACTCTGGCGCTGGCCCCCTTCGTGTGGATGGTGCTGAGCTCAGTCAAGTCATTTGGCGACTTTTCGTTTGTCGATTTCAGCAGCCTGCCGAACATCATGAAGTCGTTCTGGCCGTGGCCGCCCTTCGGTGACTCGACGCCCGCCCTGGACAACTTCGCTGAAGCCATTCGCCGCATCGATCGCAGCTCGGAATACTTCAAGCAAACCGGCATCCCGCTTTTCTTCCGCCAGTTCATCAACACGTTTGGCGTCAGCATCGCGGTTGTTGCCGGCGTGGTGATCACGTCCTCGTTGGCCGCCTACGCCTTCGCGATGCTGGAGTTCCCCGGCCGCAACGTGCTCTTCATCATCGTGCTGATGACACTGATGATCCCCGAGGAGCTGGTGCTCGTCCCGCGCGTGATCATGATGTATGAGCCACTGTCCGCCGAGGCCTTTGCCACAACGGACTCACTCATCCGGCTGATCCCGCGCACGGGCTGGCAGAACACCGTCGCCGCGCTCACCATCCCGTTCATGGCCAGCGCCTTCGCCATCTTCATGCTGCGGCAGTACTTCATGCAGATCCCGAAGGAGCTCTTCGATGCCGCCCGCATCGACGGGGCCGGCCATCTGCGCTATCTCACCGTCATGATGCTGCCGCTGGCCAAGCCCGCCGTCATGACCGTCGGCCTGCTGCAGTTCATCGGCTCGTGGAACGAGTTCAAGTGGACACAGCTGGTAACGCGAACCCTTGAGCAACGTACTTTGTCCGTCTCGCTGCAGAACTTCCTGCAGACGGACGGTGGCGCGGAGGGCCAGCTGGCGATGGCCGTCGCCGTGATGATCGTGCTGCCGATCATCATCCTGTACTTCTTTACGCAGCAATACTTCGTCGAAGGCGTGGCCAAGTCGGGCGTGAAATAGGCCACGACGCGATGCGCTTACCGTATTCCAACCGTGCACTAACGCAGGCTGCGTAGGCTCGCGGTCGGGGCGATACAGCGCGAACCCGTGTATAGTAGCGTTATTACGCCCTGAAGCGGCCGTGATCTCCGGAAAAAGGACCGGAAACCGCGGCCCAAATCAAGAGGAGAAACAATGTCCCTGAAGAAGTTCCTTCCGATCGCGGCCGCAGCCAGCATGCTGCTCGCCGCCTGCCAGCCAGCGGCTGCTCCTGCCACCGCCGTGCCGGCGACCGCAAAGCCTGCCGCGCCCGCTGCGACGGCGGTGCCCGCCGCGACCACTGCTGCGCCTGCCGCGACGGCCGTTCCCGCGACCGCTGTCCCCGCCACCAAGCCCGCCGCCGGCCCCAACCCGCCCAAGACCGTGGCGGATGTCGATGCGATCAAGCTGAGCAAGGACAACCCCACCACGGTGTTGTTCTGGCACCGCTACACCGGCGCGACCTACAGCTCGGTGATCGAGATCGTCAACGACTTCAACACGAAGAACCCGTACGGCATCACGGTCAAGCTCGAGAACGCGGGCGCCAGCTATGACGACGTGTTCAACAAGGTCAACGGCGCGATCGCGGCCAACGCGGCGCTGCCCGACCTGGTCATCGCCTATCAGAACCAGGCCGCGACGTATCGCGACCTCGGCAAGGCCATCGACCTCAAGCCCTTCCTCGACAGCAAGACCTACGGTCTGACCGCCGATGACCTCAAGGACTACTACCAGTCCTTCCTGGACAGCGACAAGGCCCCGCAGTTCCCGGGTGAAGTGCTCGGCTTCCCGACGCAGCGCTCGATGGACTCGCTGTATGTGAACCTGGACATGCTCAAGGCCGCCGGCTACAGCGCGCCGCCCAAGACCCTCAAGGAGTTCGAGGAGATGGCGTGCAAGGCGACCGACAAGGCCAAGGAGCAGTACGGCTTCATTTGGCGCGGCGATGCGTCGAACTTCGCTTCGTTCGTGTTCGCGAACGGCGGCCAGATCCTCAAGTCGGATGCCAGCGCGTATGACTTCAACAGCGCCGCGGGCGTCGAGGCCCTGAGCATGCTGCAGCGCCTGTTCAAGAACGGCTGCGCGGTCGAGCTGCCCTCCTCCGAGCGCAACGGCGACCAGACCCGCTTCGCCAATGGCAAGCTGCTGTTCGTCACGTCCTCGCAGGCCGGCCTGCCCTTCTACGCGGATGCCGTTGCGAAGGGTGCCAAGGTCAAGTGGACGATCACGCGCTTCCCGCAGGCTGACAACGCCAAGCCGGCGACCAACCTGTTCGGCGCGTCCTGGTCGGTGCTGAAGACCACGCCTGAGAAGGAACTCGCGGCCTGGCTGTTCATGAAGTTCTTCGGTGAGAAGGACAACACGACCAAGTTCTCGAACATCTCCGGCTACTTCCCGGTCCGCCAGAGCGCGGCCGCGGGCGTGGTTGCGGCCACCAAGGCTGACAAGCGCTTCACGGACTATCCGGAAGCCGCCGCCGGGTTCCAGAGCCTGTTCACCGATGCCATGCCCTACGGCAAGATCGAGGCCCCGATCGCCGGCTACGACCCCGTCCGCGCGCTGATCAACGACATGGTCGTTGCGGTCGCGGTCAAGGGCCAGGGTGATCCGAAGGCCGCGCTCGACGCTGCCGTCACCAAGGCCAACCAGATCCTCAAGGAGAACGCGCCCAAGAACAAGTAGCTTCGGCTGCTGAATCCTGTTCGCGTCGCGGGGCGGTCCAGCTGGACCGCCCCGCTCTGTTTTTCAGGCCGCCGGGCGCAGCGCGGGCGACCGGCGCAGGAGCGCCTTCTCGATCTCGATCGCCGCGAAGACGATGACGCCAGCGCCCACCGCGAGCAGCAACTCCGTTCCATCCAGCGCAACCGTCTGGAAGAAGCCGGCCAGGAAGGGCACGCTCACCACCAAGAGCTGCGCGGCGACGACCCCAAGCGCCATCGCGAGCAACGGTCGATTCCCACCCGGAGACAGACGAAAGAAGGACTGGCGATGCGAGCGGGAGGCCATGGCCTGCCCGACCTGGGCAAAGGCCAACACCGTAAACATCAGCGTCTGCGCCTCGGGGCGGCCGGCCGCGCGGAAGGTCATGCCGAGGCCCAGGGTGATGGCGGCGATGAGGACGCCCACCCACAGCGCGCCGCGCCCAACGCCCTGACCCAGGATGCTCGACTTCGGCGAGATCGGCGGCCGGCGCATGGCGTCCCGCTCGGCGGGTTCGAAGCCCATGCCCAGGCCAAGCACGCCGTCGGTGAGCAGGTTCAGCCAGAGCAGCTGCAACGGCAGGAGCGCCACCGGCATGCCCAGCAGCGGCGCAAGCAGCATGACCGCGACCTTGCCGACGTTGCCGCCCAGCGAGAACTTGATGAAGCGGCGCACGTTGTCGTAGATGGCCCGCCCCTCCTCGACCGCGGCGACGATGGTGGCGAAGTTGTCATCACGCAGCACGACGTCGGCGGCCTCCTTGCTGACATCGGTGCCGGTGATGCCCATTGCCACGCCGACATCGGATTGCTTGAGCGCCGGCGCGTCATTGACGCCATCGCCGGTCATCGCGACGACGTGGCCGTGCCGCTGCAGCGCCTCGACGATGCGCAGCTTCTGCTCGGGCGCGACGCGGGCGAAGACGCGCGTGCGCTCGACGGCCGCGTCAAACGAGGTGGGCGGCAGGGCGGCGAGGGCCTGTCCGGTCAACACGGCGCCGTCGGTGCCGGGAGGGAGGAGGCCCAGGTCTTCGGCGATGTAACGCGCGGTGAGCGGGTGATCGCCCGTGATCATGACCGGCCGAATGCCCGCCTGCACGGCGACGCGGACCGCCTCGCGGGCCTCGGCGCGCGGCGGATCAACGATGCCGAACATCCCGACGAAGACCATATCCCGCTCGATGGCCTCGATACGCCAATCCTGCAGGGGATCTCCGGCAAAGCCCCGCACCGCGACGCCCAGCACGCGCATGCCCTTGCCCGCCAGGTCGGCGTTGGCGCGCTCGATGCGCGCGCGCAGCTCGGCCGTGAGGGGCACGGCTTTGTCATCCAGCCAGGCGTGCGTCGAGACCGTGAGCAGGCTGTCGATGGCGCCTTTTGTGATGGCGAGCTGGGCGGCCTCCGGCGCCGCCTGCCGTAGCGCCGGCTCTGTGCCCGGCCCCAGCGCATTCAGCGTGGTCATGCGTTTTCGATCGGAGTCAAAAGGCAGCTCGGCGCGGCGGGGCGCAGCGGCAGCGACGTCCAACGGCCACAGACCTCCGCGGGCCGCAGCGACCAGCAGCGCACCCTCGGTCGGGTCACCCAACGTTTGAAGACGATCCTGGGTGGCATCCAGCTCGACGCTCGCGTCGTTGCACAGGGCGCCGCCGGCCAGCAGCAGGCGCAGGGCGGGATCCGGGCGGTCTAGCGGCGGTGCATGACGCGAGGTGACCGGGGCATCCTGGCGCAGGGTCTCGTCGACCTCGATGCGATGGCCGGCCACATCCAAAACGACGACGGTCATGCGGTTCTCGGTCAGCGTGCCGGTCTTGTCGGAGCAGATCACCGTGACCGCGCCCAGCGTCTCGACGGCGGGCAGCTTGCGGATGAGCGCGTTGCGTTTGAGCATGCGGCGCGCGCCAAGCGCCAGGGTGAAGGTGACCACGGCCGGCAACCCTTCCGGGATGATGGCGACGGCGACGCTGACGGCGGTGAGGACCATCTCGTCGAGGCGTTCGCCCTGCAGGACCCCCAGCACAGTCACGAGCGCCGCGATGACCACACCGCCGATGGCAAGCAGCTTGCCCAGGCGGTCGAGGCGGCGCTGGAGCGGCGTCGCCGTGTCGCGCGTGTTTTGCAGCAACGACGCGATGCGGCCGAGCTCGGCGCGCATCCCGGTGGCCACGACCACGCCGATGCCCCGGCCATGCGTCACCAGCGTGCCCATGTAGGCCATGTTGATGCGGTCACCAAGGCTGGCGACCTCGCCGTCCAACGCACCCGGTTGTTTTTCCACCGCCTCCGACTCGCCGGTCAGGGCCGCCTCCTGGATGCGCAAACTGGCGCTTTCGATGAGGCGCAGGTCCGCCGGAACGGCATTGCCCGCCTCCAGCTGGACGATGTCACCGGGCACGAGCCCGGGGCTGGGCGTGTCGCGCAGGCTGCCGGCCCGGCGCACGCGGACGTTGGGCGCGGAGAGGGCTTTCAGGGCGCGCATGGCCTTCTCGGCGCGGAACTCCTGCACGAAACCGAGCAGCCCAAACAGGATGACGATGGCGAAGATCGAGATGGCCTCATTGGCCTTGCCGATGAGGACGGAAAAGGCGCCGGCGCCGATCAGGATCAGCACCATCGTGGCGGTGAATTGCTCCCACAGCATGCGCCAGGGCGACTTGGCGCCGCGCTCCTCGAGTTGGTTGGGGCCAACCTCGCGCAGGCGGCGGGCAGCCTCGTCCTGGGACAGGCCAGTCGCGGCCTCCACGCCCAGCGCGGCCAGGACGTCCGCGGCGTCGCGGCGATACGGTTCTGTTGACATGAATCCTCCGGTGTCCGCGCTGGCGCAAATGGGACGCATCACGACAGCGCAACGTGTCGAGATGGTCTTGCCAGGGACCCGAAGGTCATCCCGCGGCCGGTCCACCGACGGTGGACGTATTGACGGCGCACGGGCCCGCACAGTGCGGGCGGCTACTCCCCAAACGGACGCGCATTATCCCGGTTTCCGCTGCGGGGCCGGCCCCACAGCGGGGCCACTCATCCATCGCTCAGACAGCCACCTGGCCAGTTATTGTCCGACCAGCCGATGGAGGAAGGGCCGGACTCGTGAGCGTATGATAGTCACATGCCAGTCAAAAAAGTCAAACCCGTTCCCTCCGATCTCGATATCGCCCAGGCCGCCGATATCCTGCCGATCCGCAAGATCGCCGCAGACGTCGGCCTGAGCGAGGACGACCTTGAGCTGTACGGCAGCCGCAAGGCCAAAGTGCATCTCGATGTGCGCGAGCGTCTGAAGAATCGCCCATCGGGTCGTTACATTGATGTCACCGCCATCACCCCCACGCCGCTTGGCGAGGGCAAGACCACGACGACGATCGGTCTCGCCCAGGCCCTGCATCACCTTGGGAAGAAGACCTTCACCTGCATCCGCCAGCCCAGCATGGGCCCGACCTTTGGCATCAAGGGTGGCGCCGCAGGCGGCGGGTATGCCCAGGTCGTGCCGATGGAGGATTTCAACCTCCACCTGACGGGCGACATTCATGCCGTGAGCGCGGCGCACAACCTGATGTGCGCGGCGGTGGACAACCACCTCTTCCACGGCAACAAGCTAAACATTGACCTGGACGCCATCCTGCTCCGCCGCGTCGTTGACATCAACGACCGCACCCTGCGGGCGATCATGGTCGGCCAGGGCGGCGCGCAGGACGGTGTGCCGCGCGCGACGGGCTACGACATCAGCGTGGCCTCCGAAGTAATGGCCATCCTTGCGTTGGCCACCAGCATCGAGGACCTGCGCACGCGCCTCGGCAAGATCGTGGTCGCGCTCGACAAGGACGGCGGGATGGTCACCGCCGAGATGCTCAAGGTCGCGGGTGCCATGACCGTCCTGCTCAAGGACGCCATCATGCCGACGTTGATGCAGACGCTCGAGGGCTCGCCGGTCTTCGTGCATGCCGGCCCGTTCGCCAACATCGCGCACGGCAACAGCAGCATCGTCGCCGACCAGCTGGCGCTGAAACTTGCCGACTACGTCGTGACCGAGAGCGGCTTTGGCGCGGACATGGGCATGGAAAAGTTCATGGACATCAAGTGCCGCTACTCCGGCCTCAAGCCGGATTGCGTGGTGATGGTGGCCACGGTGCGCGCGCTCAAGATGCACGGCGGCGTGGGCAAGATCGTCGCCGGCAAGCCGCTGCCCGTCGAGCTGACGCAGGAGAACCTGCCGGCGCTCGAGCGCGGCTGCGCCAACCTCGTTCGCCAGATCTCCAACGCAAAGAAGTATGGCGTGCCGGTGGTCGTGGCGGTGAACACCTTCTCGGCGGACACGCCCGCGGAAATCGCGCTGATCGAGCGCCTGGCCGTGGCGGCCGGTGCCGAAGGCGCGTATGCGTCGAACGTGTGGGCCGAGGGTGGCGAGGGCGGCGTGGCGCTCGCGGAGGCCGTGATGGCCGCCTGCGAGAAGCCGTCCGAGTTCAAGTTCCTCTACCCGCTCGACATCCCGATCAAGGAAAAGATCGAGACCATCGCGCGCGAGATCTATGGCGCGGATGGCGTGGACTTCTCGCCCGAGGCGGAGAAGCGCATCGAGCAGTACACGCGCCTGGGCTTTGACAAGCTTCCGATCTGCATGGCGAAGACGCACCTCAGCATCTCGCACGATCCGACCAAGCTTGGCGCGCCCTCCGGCTACCGCCTGCCGGTGCGCGACGTGCGCGCGAGCGTCGGCGCAGGGTTCCTGTATCCGTTGTGCGGTGACATGCGCACGATGCCGGGGCTCAGCCCGCATCCCGCCTTCGAGCGGGTCGATCTGGTCAATGGACGCGTGGTCGGTCTGTTCTAAACATCTCCTCCTGGTTTCGCATCGTCCGCGACCACGCTGACAACGACGACGCCGGGGCTCTCACGAGCTCCGGCGTCGGAATTTTTCGGGCACGCGCGAGGGCGTCAGCGCCCGCCGAACAGCGTCCCGAACGTCCCCCAGATCAGCAGGATGGCACAGGCGGCAACCAGGCCAAGCGCCGCCGCACTGCGATACAGCTTGCGCAGCACGCCCCATGCCGGGCTGGCCACGCCGGCGATCACGCCGGCCACCGTGAGCGCAGTGAGCAGCGCGATCAGCCAGGGCAGGATATAGACCGGCCGCATGCCAGCACTCACGCCGATGAGGAAGGTATAGGCGTCGCCGCCCGCATCGAGGACGGGCAGCACAAGAAAGCCGATCAGGAAGACCAACAGCAGCCCGGCCGCAACCACCGTCGACCAGGCCGACAGCGTGGCCAGCAACGGCGGCTTGCGCGTCGGGTGGTGGCGCTTGAGGATGGTGCGGAAGAGCCAGCCGAGCGGAATCACCAGCAGCGTGGTCAGCACGGCCAGGAGGAGGACGCCGAGCAGGCCGGCTTGCAGCGTTGTGTCCTGGCCGGCGTAGGTCAGGAACTCGCCCACGATGGGCTGCGCAAGGATTTCGGAGCGGGCGAGGAAGGCGGGCGCGCCGAGGCCATCGACGCACGACGCCTCCAGCCGGCTGGTTGGCGCATTCAGAAACGCGGCGAGCAACTTCTGCGAGCAGCTGGTTGGAGAAAGGCGCAGCCCGCCATGTCCGGAGTTCGGGAAGACCACACTGGTGCTGCGCGAGAGCGACCGGGCAACGGTCGCGCCGTAGGCCGGCGGGGTGATCGGGTCGAAGCGTCCGTTGAAGATCAGCGTCGGCGTGTCGGACTGCACGGGCTGGTCGACGGTGGCCGGCAGCGCTTCGACTTTCCACGTTGCGCACTGGTTGAGGAAGTCCTTCGCATCCTCGACGGCGTATTTTGCCTGCGGGGCGCGCACATCGGGGCTGGCGGCATCGGCGGGGTTGAAGTCGGCGTCCTCGGCGCACAAGACGGAGAGATACATGCCCTGCGCGAGGCTGGTGTCGAACGACATCAGCGTGATCAGCTTGCCCCAGGCGTTGAAGTCGTTCTCGCGGGCAGCGTAGATCATGCGCGGCAGGAGGGGCAGGATCTCGGTCGAATAGAGCGCCTGGAAGACCAACGCACGCAGGGTGTCACCATCCACGTAGGTGTTGTAGACCTTGTTGGTGGTTGGGTCGATGGCGCGCGCGCGGGCCGGGGTCTTGTTCAGCCGCTCGATCTGCTCGAGGTAGACGCGTTCGAGGTTGGGGTAGTCGGCGTTGCAGCGCGGGTCGGCCGCGCAGGCGCCGAAGAGCTCGGTCAGGGCGCGGTTTTCGGAGCGGGCCACATCGACGATGAAGTTGGTCTGGGCCGGGACGACCGAGTCCAGAATCACCGAGCGCAGCCAGGCGGGTTTGGGGCGCATGACGTGCTGAGCGAGCAGCGTGCCATACGAGACGCCATACACATTGATCTTGTCGTAGCCGAGCGCCAGGCGGACATCGTTGACGTCCGCGGCGTTTTCGAGGCTGTCGAAGGCGGACAAGTTGACACCCTCGCGGATCAGGCGCTCGCGACAGGCCTGGAGGGTGGCGTCGCCCTCGCGGAGCCCGGTGGCGTGATCGATCAGGCGCTCGGCGTTGGCGCGGGTGTACGCGAACACCTCGTCGCACTTGAGCGACGGCTGGGACTTTCCGGTGCCGCGCTGATCGAACAGCACGATGTCGCGCGAGGCGCCCACGGCGGCCACCCGCATCATCACGGCGTAGGTGTCGATGGTCGAGCCACCCGGCCCGCCTTGCAGCATGAACAGCGGATCGGGCGCAACCGCCTTTGCGTCGCGGGCCGGAAGGACGACGACGGCGAGTTTGATGGTTGGGCCCGTTGGTTTTGCATGCTCGGCCGGGACGGTCACGTAGCCACAGCGCAGCCCATCATTCGGCTGGCTGAAGAGGTTGTCGAGCGGCCCCGTCGCGGCGCGGGCGAGCAGCAGCGCGCAATCGGCGGGCTCGAAACGCGGCGGCGTGGGCGTCTGCGCGGCGGCGGATCCCGGGCCCATGACGAGCGCGCCGGCGATGGCCAGCGTTGCAGTCAGGGCCGCCAGACCGAGGCGGGTCAGGGGGTTGGGCATGTGAGATCGGCCTCCTCGTTGTCGAACAGCTCCGCGTGATCGATCTTGATGCAGCGGTCCATGACCACGTCGAGGCCACCCGCCAGGGCGGCCGCAGCGGCGGCCTCATTGACGATCCCCAGCTGCAGCCACAGCGCCCGCGCACCGACGGCGATGGCTTCCGGGACCAGCGGCGGCACGTCGTCGGCGTTGCGGAAGACATCAACAATCTGAATCCAGCCCGGATGCGCGTCCGCGAGCGCCGCGAGCGAGGGGTATACGGGCCGGCCGAGCACCTCCTTCTCGTGCGGGTGCACACCGAGCACGTTGTAGCCTGCGCCGATCAGATACTCGGCGACGCGGTAGCTCGGGCGGTTTGGCTTGCCGCTCAGGCCGATGATCGCGATGTTGCGGCAGGCGGTCAGCAGCGCCTTGCGCGCTTCCGGGGTGTTCAGTTGCTTTGCCATGTCATTGGGATTATAGAAGCGCGGGGCAACGGGGCGCGCGGAACCGGTAGAATGCGCGCGTGACCGTGTTCGAGACCGATCCCCGCCTCGCGACGCGCTTCGGTGTGATCGCCTGTGCCGTGCTTGGCGTGTTGGGCGTCTTCGCCCTGGTGGTGGCCCTGGCGATCCCGGCCTCGCTGGTGACCTTTGGCTGTCTGCTGGTTGCGCTGGGCGCGGGCCTCGCGGTGGTGTTTCTGCTCTACCAACTGCGCGGCCTGCGGTCGTTGAGCTACAGCCTGGACAGAAACTCGTTCGTCATCCGCTGGGGGGAGGTGCGCGAGATCATCCCGATGGCGGAGGCGCAGCGGGTGATCGCGGGGAGCGAAATCCGCCAGGGGCTGCGGGTGCGGCGGGTGCCCCTGCCCGGCTGGTGGGTGGGCGTGGGTCGGCATCCCGCCCTGGGTGAGATCCATTTCTACAGCAACGACGACCTCGACCGTCAGTCGATCATCGTCACCCCCGACAAGAGCTTTGCGGTCTCCTCGCTTAATCCAGAGGCGTTTGACGACGCCTTCAACCAGCGTCTTGCCATGCGGCCGACGCAGGATGTTCAGTATGCGCGCATCGTGCCGGGGTTGCGCTCCACCGCCGCGTTTCGCGACCACCTGGCGCAGGGGCTGATTCTGGCCGCGATCGTGGTGTTTCTCGGGCTGACGGCCTACGCGTTTGCAGTCTATCCGGGCCTGCCGCGGGCGCTGGCCCTGCACTACAACAGTCTGGGGCTGCCGGATCGCTTTGGTGCCGCGAGCTCGATCTTCAGCGTGGTGGCCATTGCCCTGGCGGCATTGGCGGGCAACGCCGTGCTCGGCGTCATCGCCTATCGTCTGGGCGAGAAACTGGGGGCATATCTGGCCTGGGCGGGCGGCATTTTCGTCCAAATCGCCTTTGCGCTGGCCGCGCTCAGCATCGTGGCTCGCACATAGCCCGATGGGCTAGAATACGCCTTCATGATTCTGGTAACCGGAGCCACGGGCTGCGTGGGTCGCGCCGTGGTGGAACGCCTGATCTCGGCCGGTCACGCGGTCAAACTGCTGTGGCATTGGAATCACGAGCATCCCGTGCCGCGACGGGTCACCATCATCGGTGGGGATGTTCGGCAGCCGGAAACCCTGAAGGCCGCCTTCACTGAGGAAGGCGACATCGACACGGTCATCCACCTTGCCTCGATCCGCCGGGAGAGCGATACCGACGCGTTTGACGAGGTCAACATCCAGGGCACCCAGAACGTGGTGCAGGCCTGCCGCGATCACAAGGTCGGCCGGCTGATCACGATGAGCTGTCTGGGCGCGGAGACGCGCTCGCCGTATCCCCTGCACCGCAGCATTGGGCGGGCCGAGGAGATCGCGCGCGGGAGCGGGCTGAATTTCACGGTCATCAAGTCTGCTGTGGTGTATGGCGAGGGCGACTGGCTGACGAGCTGGATCACCGGCATGGCGCGCAGCCTGCCGCTGGTCATGCCCACCCCGCACAGCGGGCAGACCAAACTCCAACCGATCTGGGTGGGCGATGTGGCGGCCTGCATCGTGCGCAGCCTGAGCACCCGCTCGACGTTCCGACAGGTCGTGCCGATTGGCGGGCCGGCCTCCATGCGGCTGGACGAGATCATGGCGACGACGCTGTCCGCGACCGGGCGACGCCGGCGGCTGGTGCGGCTGCCAACCTCGATGACGCATCAGCTGGCGGGCTTCGTGGCGCGCTTCCGGCATGCGCTGAGTGAGCCCGAGATCGAGGCGCTGGCCTACAACCGCACAACGGAGATCGGTGCGGTGCACCGCATGTTTGGCTTTGTGCCGGCCAAGATGGGGGCCAAACTCGACTTTCTGCGGCCGGATGCGCTGAAGCCCGAGCTGAACGTCAGCCTGCGCGGCTGGCCAACGGCCTAACCCTAGCGTCTTCGCGTCCAGGCGTCATCGGCATATTTTTCAGACAACAGCCGATTGCTCGCGTCGCGTTCCGCGGGCGTGAGCGCGCCTTCGTGCAGGTCCAACCCGAGCTGATCGGCAAAGGCACCGGCCCAGGTTTCGGCCGCCTCGCGCCACGCGATTGACCGCCCGGTGGCGGTCTCCAGCGTCTGGGCGTGGGCGTGGACGGCCTCGGGCGTGGGCGTGTCGAGCAGGTAGCGCGTGATGCGGGCGATGTCGCCGCACAACGGCAGGCTGCCGTGCTGGAGCACGCCATCCACCCGCCGCCACTGCGCGCTGCCCACCAGTTTGCGAATGACGCCATCGGGGGATTGCCCGACCACCTCGTAGTCGCTGGGGGCCTCGAAACACACCCCGGTGCGGGCCTTGTCCTCCCGCGCGACGCGGCTGGCGGTGGGTGCCTGCACGCCCAGGCGGGTCAGGGCCAGCAGAATGGCATCGGCGATGCGGCGATACGAAGTCATCAGATCGCCTTCAGCGATGGGGTGGTCCTTCGGAAGTCCCACGCTGTAGGTCAACTCATCCGTGTGCAGGATGGCGAGCCCGCCCGTGCTCCGGCGGACGATGCCGACGCCATCGCGCGCGCAGGCGGTCAGGTCCAGGCTGTCCAAGCGCTGGGCCTGGCCGATGCTGATGGCCGGGGGCGCCCAACCGTAGAAACGCAGCGTGGCGGGGCTGTCCCCCGCGCTGATCGCGCGCGAGATGGCCTCGTCGCGGGCCATGTTGACGGACCCGGGGAACTCGGAATCGAAGATCAGGCGAAAGGGAAGTCTGGACACAGGGGCGATTCTACGCATCCTCAGGTTCTCCGCGCCGTCTTCACAATTTGCGCGCATTTCCGGCCGAGGATGATTGCATTCGACGCCATCGCGCGTCAGAGGAGAACACAAACGAAATGAAGAAGCTGTTTTTTGGGGTGTTGGCCGCCGTGTTGCTGGTGGCCGCCGTCGCGGCCGCGGGAGGCATGGCCTTCCGCATGGGCTACGCGCAGGGTGCCATCGCGGCGCAAAGTCAGGTGGTCGTGGCCGAAGGCCAACCGTCTGTGGCCCCCGGCGTTCCGGCGTATCCGCGCGCGGTTCCGGGGCGTGGCGGGTATGGCATGCCCATGCCGGTTGGGCGCCTTGGCCCGATGATGGGCGGGTTCCACCCCTTCGGCGGCCTGGTCGGCCTGCTGATCGGGTTGTTCGTGCTGGCGATTGTCATTCGCATCGTGGCCCGCATGGCCTTTGGCCGCCACATGATGGGCGGGTATGGGCCGATGCGGGGTTGCGGGCCGATGGGCGACAAGGGCCACGGCGTGCCGCCCTGGGTCGAGGAGTGGCATCGCAAGCAGCATGCGCCCGCGGCCCCGCCGACTGGTGGCGACGCGCCTGCGGCATAGCCGGCGCAAGCGCGATCAAACAACCTGCGGGCGGCGGATGGGGATGCACCCTCCGCCGCCCGTATTCATCCGCCTTATCATCCGCCCCGTGAGCGAGCGCGCCAAACGCATCCTCGTCGTCGACGACGAACCGCAGATCGCCGCCATCGCGCGCGACTACCTCAGCCGGGCCGGCTTCGAGGTGAGCGTGGCCGGTGATGGCCGCAGTGCGTTGGGCCTGGCGCAGACCCTGGCCCCCGATTTGATCGTCCTCGACCTCGGGTTGCCCGGTCTGGATGGCCTGGATGTCGCGCGCGAGCTGCGCCGCCAGTCACGCCTCCCGATCATCATGCTCACCGCGCGCGGCGACGAGAGCGACCGGCTGATCGGGCTGGAGCTGGGCGCCGACGACTACATCACCAAGCCCTTCAGCCCGCGCGAGCTGGTGGCCCGCGCACGCGCCGTGCTGCGCCGCAGCGAGGCTGTCGCGGAGACGGGTGATGTCATCACGGCGGCAGACCTGACACTGGACGTGGCGCGGCTGCGGGTGCGCCGGGATGGCACACCGATCGAGCTGACGGCCACCGAGTTCAAGCTGCTCGCCACGCTGGCGCGCCAGCCCGGGCGGGTCTTCACCCGCGCGCAATTGCTGGATGCCGTGCAGGGCGTGGCCTTCGAGTCGTATGAGCGGGCCATCGACGCGCACGTCAAGAACCTGCGCCGCAAGCTAGAGCCCGATCCCCATCACCCGCGCTACATCCACACCGTCTACGGTGTCGGCTATCGTTTTGCCGATGACTGAGCAACCCCGCGAGCGCCCGCCCTGGTGGCCGGACAACGAGCCCTTCCCGCCGCGGCAGTGGGGGCGAGCCGCACAACGCACGATGATCCGAAGAGCCATCGGCTTTGTGGTGCTGCTGTTGCTGGTCACGGTCGGCTGCGTGTCAGCGCTGTGGCTGACGATCTTCTCGCTGAGCGGCGAACACGGCGAGATGGCGATGGGCCGGTCGATCATCATCGCGCCGATCAGCCGGTTCGTTGTGGCGGGAGTGGCCGTGTTGGTGGTGTTCGGCGTCTTCCGGCTGGTCGTTGAGGCGCGCCGTTGGGTGCGCCCGATGGGCGACATCGCAAGGGCGGCGGCGCGGCTCGAGCGCGGCGACTATCGCGCCCGCGCCACCGAGGGCGGCGCCCGCGAGTCGCGCCGGCTGGCGCGCGCCTTCAATGCCATGGCTGAGCGGCTGGAGAGCAACGCCGAGCAGCGTCGGCAGCTTCTGGCCGACGTCACGCACGAGCTGCGCACGCCGCTGACCATCCTGCAGGGCCAGCTCGAAGGCCAGCTGGACGGTGTGTATGCCCGCGATGACGCGCACCTCGAGACCGCGCTGGAGCAGACCCGGGTGATGGCGCGCCTGATCGAGGACCTGCGCACCCTGTCGCTGAGCGAGGCCGGCGCCCTGCAGTTGGAGCGTCAGAGCGTCGAGGCGGGCGAGCTGCTCTCCGATTGCGTGGCCGCCTTTGCCGGGCAGGCCGCACAGGCGGGCATCACGCTGAGCGCCTCGGCTCAAGTTGACATTCAACCGTTGGACGTGGATGGCGTGCGGATCCGGCAGGTGCTGGACAACCTCGTCGCCAACGCACTGCGCTACACCCCGCAGGGTGGCTCGATCACGCTGCACGCGTCGCGGGGCGGCGACGGCGAGGCGCAGCTCACGGTGATGGACACCGGCCCGGGGATTGCGCCCGACCGCCTGGCGCGCATCTTTGACCGCTTCTACAAGGACGACACGTCGCGTGGCAGCGGCCTGGGGCTGGCCATTGCCAAGGGGCTGGTCGATGCGCATGGCGGGCGGATCAGCGCGAGCAGCGCGCCCGGCCAGGGCACAACGATGACAATCAGCCTGCCGCTTGCGCGATGACCTGAGCGGGGCCGCCGATGCCCGAGGTCAGCACGTCGCGCACGCCATCGAGGCCACGCAGCGCGGCTTCGACCGCCGGCACCGCCGCGGGCGCGCAGATGCAATGCACGTTCGGGCCGGCATCGATCGTGAAAGCGACTTCGACACCCCGTTCGCGCAACGCACGGATCTCATGCAGGATGGCCATCGTGCCGGGCAGGAAGTACATCAGTGACGGCGTTGACGTCATCATCACCCCGTGCATCATGAGGGCGTCCTCCTCGATCAGATCGGCCAGGTGGGCGAAATCGCGCTGCGCGACGGCGCGCTGGCAGGCCTCGAAACGGCGGGCGGCGTCGGCGACGCGGGCAGCCTGCAGCGGAGAGGTCGGGGCGAGCGCGTGGCCCTCGGTCGAGCCGACCTTCTTGTGGCCGGCGGAGACCACGCCGATGACGTCGACGAGCGGCCAGTGCTCGGCGGACGCGATCGAATAGGCCGACTCGTCGCGCCAGGCGACGTAGCCCCCGGGCACGCTGCGGCTGGCGCTGCCGCTGCCACGACGGGCCAGCGCGGAGAGCGCGGCCTCCGCATGTTGGTGTCCCATCGCCGCGCAGGCGGCGACCGTGAGGGCGGCGAAGGCGGCGGCGCTCGATGCGATGCCTGCTCCCATCGGAAAGTTGTTGTGCGAGCGCACCCTGGCGTGCGGCCTGTTCGCCCCCCACAGCAGGTCGAGATGTTCCGTCACGCGGCGCGCCGCATCGCCCGTGGCGGGGGCGCCATCGAGCTCGACGCCGTCACGCTCGCCGCCTTCGATGCTGACCGTGGTCTCGGTGTAGAGCGTGGCCAGGTTGAAAGAGATCGACGGATTGGCCGGCAGGCGCAGGGCGTTGTCGCGGTTGCCCCAGTATTTGATCAGGGCAATGTTCGAGCAGGCACGCGCGGTGGCGAAGCGTGAGGTCATGCGCGGGATTGTGCCACACCGCGATAACCACGTTAACCGGCGCGCATCAGCGCGTGAAACTTCGGTTCGCAGGCCTGTCACGTCGCCGGCGTAACGCGGGGGGCTTGTCGGGGCGATGCGCATCCGTAAACTCGACCGCGTGATGACATTGGATCTCCTGCCTCCGGGCATCGTTTCCGTGATCGCGCTGGTGCATGGCGCGGATGCACTGCTTGTCAAGGCCCGCGCGATTGGCCTGCGTGAGGGTCGCTCGATCGAAGTGCTTCGACACAGTGGCCGCTTGATCCTGGCCCGGGTTGGGCAGAGCCGCGTTGCGCTGACCCGCGACCTGGCCGAGAAAGTTCAGGTTCAGGTGCCGGCTTCATGACGGTCGCCGAGTGCCACACGGACGCCGACGTCGTCGTCGACGCCCGCAAGGCGGCCGGCCGCGCGCGCGTGCGGGTCGCCATCGCCGGGAATCCGAATACAGGCAAGACCACCCTCCTCAACCACCTGGTCGGGGCAAATTTCACCGTTGGTAACTGGCCGGGTGTGACGGTCGAGAAGAAGCAGGGGCAGACCCTCTTCGAGGACACCGTCGTCGAGATCGTCGACCTGCCCGGCGTCTACACGCTCGAACCGGTGTCCGAGGATGAGCAGATCGCCAGCACCTTTCTGACCACACAACGGCCGGACGTGCTGCTGAACGTCATCGAGACGCCCAATCTGGAGCGCGATCTCGGGCTGACGGTTGAATTGAGTGCGTTGGGCATTCCGATGGTGGCCGCGCTCAACATGGCCGACGAGGCCGCGCGCGGCGGGATGTCGGTTGACTGCGCGCGCTTTCAGACGCTGACCGGGATCGCGGCCACGCCAACCGTGGGCCGCACCGGCCAGGGGACGAAGGCGCTGCTCCCCCTGCTGCTCGCCGCGGCGCGCGCCGGGACGCCGCCGCGCATCCTCGCGGCCGGGCCCGCCCTGCAGGCAACTCGCGCCGAAGCCGCTGAGCGCCTGGCGCAAGCGGTGACCCGGCAACACGGGCCAAGCCGGCGCGGGCTGACCGCGCGCCTGGACGCACTGTTCCTGCACCCGATTCTCGGCGTGGGCGCCTACCTGGCGATCATGTATCTGTTCTTCAAAATCGCCTTTGACATGTCGGCGCCGTTCATGGATTGGCTGGACGGTTTCATGAATGGTTTCCTTGGACCGTTGGCCGAGCAGGGCTTGCTTGCGCTCAACGCGCCGCCCATCCTGGCCGCGTTTGTGGGCGAAGCCATCATCGGCGGGGTCGGGTTCACCTTGACCTTCATGCCGCTTATCGCGGTGATGTTCTTCCTGCTGACGATGATGGGCATGTCGGGCTACATGGCGCGGCTGCCCTTTGTGCTGGACCGTTTCATGCGGCGCTTTGGGCTGAACGGCAAGGCGGTGATCCCGCTGATGCTCGGGATGGGCTGCAATGTGCCAGCCATCATGGCGACGCGGACGATGGAGAGCCGGCGCGACCGGGTGCTGGTGACGATGATGATCCCCTTCATCTCCTGCCCCGCCCGGCTCGTCATCTACGCCTTCTTTGCGGCGCTGTTCTTCCCCAACCCGGCGCTGGTGATCATTGGCCTGTATCTCGGCGGCGTGGTGATCGCCGCGCTGACCTCGCTGCTGCTCAAGCGCTCGGTGTATCGCAATGAGGCGACCTCGATGCTGATTGAGCTGCCGCCCTATCGCCTGCCGCGGCTGCGCACCGTGCTGGTGATCGTGTGGAGCCATGTGCGCGAGTTTCTGCGCCGCGCGGGCACCGTCATCTTCGCGGTCTCAGTCATCGTATGGAGTCTGGCCCACGTGCCGTTTGGCGCGACGCCCGAGAACAGCGTGCTGGGCGCGGTTGGCAAGGCGATCACGCCGGTGTTCGAGCCAATCGGGATTCGTGACTGGCGCGTGACGACGTCGCTCATCCCGGCCTTTCTCGCCCGCGAGACGGCGCTGAGCTTCATGGCGACGGTGTATTCGGCGGAGGACACGAGCACGGCGGAGCCGATCGAGCTGGGGCCGGCCGCCGCCGAGCAGGCGGAGGGCCTGGTGCAGGCATTCGTGAACAGCGCAAAATCACTGTTTACGTTGGGCATCGACACACTGCAAACAAGCGACGACATCGGCGGGAGCGCGCTGCGCGAGACGATTTCGAAGAGCATGACGCCGGCGACGGCGCTGTCGTTCATGGTCCTGATGCTGCTCTACAACTCCTGCCTGGCCGTGGCCAGCGTGATGGCGCGCGAGCTCGGCCGCAAGGCGTCGCTGGGTTTCCTGGCCTACAGCTTCATCGTCGGCTGGCTGGCCGCATTTGGCGTGTATTGGGCCAGCGTGGCGCTGGGGGGATGAGGGCGGGCCGCCGTCCGCGGTCGGAGGTCCGAGGGCGTTCCGCCCTCAGACGGCGCTCCTACACAATCTCGCTCAGCTTGACGGCGCGGCGCTCGTGCAGGCTGCGGGTCGCGGCCAGGGCCACGCGCAGGCTCTCCAGCGCGTCGGCAGCCGAGGGCGTCGGCGCGCGGCCATTGCGCAGCGCATCGAAGAAGGCCTCCATCTCCAGGCGATAGGCCGCCTCGAAGCGGTCCGGGAAGCTGGCGAAGTGATCGACCGTGCTGCTGAGCGGGCCATACTGGCGCACAGGCGTCTTCTGCGGCGCATCGATCACCAGCTTGCCGGTCGAGCCGGCCACCTCGGTGCGGATGTCATAGCCCCACACCGCCCGACGCGAGGCCTGCAGCGTGCCCAGCACGCCGTTGCGGAAGCGCAGCGTGGCGACCGCAATGTCAACATCGCCGACCTCGGCAAAGGCGGGGTCGATGCGCGAATCACCCCACGCAAAGACTTCATCCACTTCACCGCACAGGAAGCGGGCCAGGTCGAAATCATGCACGGACATGTCGACGAAGATGCCGCCGCTGGTCGCAATGTAGCCGATGGGCGGTGGGGCCGTGTCGCAGCTGGACGCCGAGAAGCGCTCCAGCACGCCGATATCGCCCGCGTCGATGCGGCGGCGCGCCTCGGCATAGCCGGGGTCAAAGCGGCGCATGAAGCCAATCTGCACGGGCACCCCGCGCGCTGCGATCAGGTCCACGACGCGGCGGGTGCCGGCCAGGTCCTGCGTGATGGGCTTCTCGCACCAGGTGGGCTTGCCGGCCAGCACCGCGGCCTCGAGCAGCTCGGCGTGCGTGGGCGTGGGCGTCGCGATCATGACAGCGTCGACGTCCGGGGCCTTGATCGCGCCCAGGATGTCGTCGCTGGCCCGCTCGGCTCCGGCGACCTGCGCGCCCCGCCGCGCATTCTCCTCCACGGTATCGGCAACGACGACGACGCGCACGCCCTTCACCCCGGCCAGATTGCGCAGATGGGTGAGGCCCATGCGCCCCGCCCCGAGAAAGGCGACCCGGTATTCCTGCTTCATGTGTGACCTCCAACGAAATCAGTAGTAGCGCTCTTTGGCGCGCATGCGCTCCCAGGCCGCGCGCGCGGCCTGCACGTCAACGCTCTCGCTCACCTCGGCGGGGGGGACATCCCACCAGCTGTGGCCGGGCACGCCGACATGGCGATCGTTGCGGACGTAGATGACGACCGTGTTGGTCTCGGCGCGGGCCTGCTGCAGCGCGGCTGCGAAGGCGTCGGTGCCATCGCACTCGAACACGGTGGCGCCCAGGCTGCGGGCGTTGGCCGCAAGATCGACTGGAAGGTCATCGGCCTGCTCGCCATCCTCGGCGATGCGGCCGGGGGCCTCCCCGACCGGGCGCGTGTAGCGCGTGCCAAACCCCTTCTGCCCGAGCGAGCGGCTGAGGCTGCCGATGCTGTTGTAGCCGCGGTTGTCCATCAGGATGATGGTGAGCTTATAGCCCTCCTGCACGGCCGTGGCGATCTCGGTCGCCAGCATGAGATATGAGCCGTCCCCGACCAACGTATAGACCTCGCGACCGGGATCGGCCATCTTGACGCCCAGCCCGCCGGCGACCTCGTAACCCATGGTGCTGAAGCCATACTCGACGTGATACTGGGTGGGATGGCGGGCGCGCCAGAGTTTGTGCAGGTCGCCGGGCATGGAGCCGGCGGCGTTGAGGACGACGGCCTCGCGGTCGCCCTGCTCGTTGAGGACGCCCAGCAGCTCGCTCTGGCTGGGCAGCGGCGCGTTGCGGCGGCCATACAGCCCGTCCACCTCGGCCTCCCAGGCCGTGTGCAGGACCTGCGCGGCGCGGGTGTGCGCCTCGGGCGCGCGCCAGCCGTCGAGCAACGTCAGGAGCTCATCCAAAGTCTCGCGCGCGTCGCCGACCAGCATCAGCCCGCTGTGCTTGGCGGCATCGAACTCGGCGACGTTGATGTTGACAAACGCCACCTCCGGGTTCTGGAACTGGGTCTTGCTGGCGGTGGTGAAGTCGCTGTAGCGCGTGCCAATGCCGATCACCAGGTCGGCCTCGAGGGCGACCTGATCGGCGGCAAAGGTGCCGGTCGCGCCAATCGCGCCCAGGCAGAGCGGGTTGTCATAGCGCAGGCTGCCCTTGCCGGCCATGGTCTCGCCCACGGGGATGCCGGTGCGCTTGACGAAGCGCGCCAGGGTGCCAGTGGCCTCGCTGTAGCGCACGCCGCCGCCGGCGACGATCATCGGGCGTTGTGCGCTGCGGATCAGCGTCGCGGCGCGCAGCAGGGCGTCGCGGTCGGCGCGCGGGCGCGGGATGTGCCACACGCGCGGGGCAAAGAGCGCCGCGGGGAAGTCCCAGGCCTCGGTCTGCACGTCCTCGGGCAGGCACAGGGTCACGGCGCCGGTGTCGGCCGGGCTGGTCAGGACGCGCATGGCCTCGGGCAGCGCGGTGATCAGCTGGTCGGGCCGGTTGATGCGGTCCCAGTAGCGGCTGACCGGCTTGAAGCAATCGTTCACAGAGATGTCCTGCGAGTGTTCGCTTTCGAGCTGTTGCAGGACGGGCGCGACGTTGCGGCGGGCGAAGATGTCGCCGGGCAGGAGCAGCACGGGCACACGGTTGACGGTCGCGGCGGCCGCGCCGGTCACCATGTTGAGCGCGCCGGGGCCGACCGAGCTGGTGCAGGCCAGGGTGCGCAGGCGCAGGCTGTGGCGGGCATAGGCAGCGGCGGTGTGCACCATGGCCTGCTCGTTGCGCGCCTGGTAGTAGCGCAGGGCCGGGTATTGGCGCAGGGCCTGGCCGACGCCGGCGATGTTGCCGTGGCCAAAGATGCCAAAACATCCGCCAAAGAAAGGCTGGGTGACCCCATCCCGTTCGGTGGACTGGCTGAGCAGATAGCGCACAAGCGCTTGGGCGGTTGTCAGGCGGATTGTCATGGTTACGGTTTGGGTTACTTTATTCCGTCATGCGTCATGCGTCATGCGTTAGGGGAGCTGTGTCCCGTCGGTCTCGTACGGGGCGGTTTCCTCCATGGCTCGCGTGGCGCGCTGACTCGGAATCAGTGTGAGGAGCATTTGTATCACTCTTTCCAGCACGCTGAGGCGGAGGCGCAGCGTCTCCGGCTCGAGCACGTGCCGGGCCTTGAAGTACCAGTCTCGGGTCTCCCTGGCGCTGCCCAGGGCGTATTCATAGAAGCGGGCACGGTTCGGCCCCGTGCCATACGAGTAGCCCTCGGCGATATTCGCGCCGATGGAGCACGCGGCCCGATAGAGCTGGTCGGCCAGTGCCACCGTTCGCCGATCCCGGACGAGCCCGGTGACATCCGCCCAGCTCAGGTCTGCGAGATAGGTCGCAAGCTGATAGGCGGTCACCCGCCAGAGCGCATCCCGGGTGATCTCCGGGGGAACGTGCTGCTTCCACGATTCGAAGTTCTCGGTCACAAGCCTCCTGTGGGTCCGCATTGCCTAACGCATGACGGATGACGGATGACGGATGGCAGGACTCAAACGCCTTCCCGGCCCCACTCAGTACAGCGGCAGGCGCGGGTCTGTGCCGCGGTAGGCGGTCTTGACCCAGGTGTGGGCGGGATCATCCTGATTGGCCAGGCTCTGGGCGCTGCCCGCCAGCACGTTCAGGTAATAGGTCGTGTAGCCCGGGCCGCTCACGACCGGGTGATAGCCCTCGGGGACGAGCACCGCGCAGTTGTCCTCGGCGCGCACCAGCGCGTCGAAGCCGCGGCCCGCCGCGTGCAGCGGCGAAGCATCGCTGGTGGTGTAGATACGTTGGTAGGCAAATCCGCCCGGCCGGTCGATCTTGTAGAAATACACCTCTTCGAGATCGGCCTCGATCAGCGTCCCGTCCGCACCCACGATGTGGCGGTCGTGCTTGTGCGGCGGATAGCTGCTCCAGTTGCCGCTGGGCGTGTAGACCTCGACCAGCACCAGGCGATGCACCGGCGAACCCGGCGGGAGCAGGTCGTTGATCTGACGGCTGACGTTGTCGCCGCCGCGGATCGAGCGCTTGACCGCCTCCGGCGCAATCAACCAGGGCGCATGGTCCTGATCTGTCGGCACCCAGGTGACGGCAAAATCGCCACCCTGCTCGGCGATCACCTCAAACGACGTGCGGCGCGGCAGATACAGCGCGTGCGCGCCGCCGGCGAAGACGTTGGCCCGCCCGCCGATGCCCGTCCAGCGCCCGCGCTCCGACTCCACCGTGTAACGGCCGGTGAGATTCACCAGTGCCAGCTCATTCTCGCCCGTGTCAAACGACCAGCGCGCGCCCGTGGCCAGACGGCGGGCCTGAAACGAGATGAACTCCCAACCCGCCTGCTGCGGGGTGACCGAGACGATGACATCGCCGGACGCGTGCGGACGAACGATGAGGGACTCTGCCGAGTAGGTCTTCATGATCTTGCTCCTGTGACGCGCATTCACCCGCGCGCCGGGAGTATTGTCCACCCTTCGCCCGCGTAGAATCGCGCTGTTCCACAAGGAGATCATGAGCCCAGCGACCGTTCCCGCCCGTTCCGAAATCCCAGCCGAAGCCACCTGGGACACCGCCGCGCTTTTTGCCACCCCGGAGGCCTGGGAGGCGGAGCTCAAGGCCGTCGACGCCGAATTGCCCAAACTGCTCGCCTTCAAGGGCCGCCTGGGCGACAACGCCGCGACCCTCGCCGACTACCTCGCCCTGCAGGACGCGTTGTCGGCGCGGCTGAACAAGCTCTTCATGTATGCCAACCTCAACCACAGCGTGGACACCGCCGACCCGGTCTGGCTGGCGCGCAACGGACAGGTGATGGCCTTTCTCGCCAAGGCGCGCGCGGCCATGGCGTTCTACAGGCCCGAGGTGCTGCGCATTGGCGCTGCGACACTGGCGCGCTGGGAGGCCCAGGATGCGCGGCTGGCCGTCTACGCCCACGCCTTCGACGCGCTGGCGCGGGAGGTCGAGCACGTGCGTTCGGATGAGGTCGAGGAGCTGCTCTCGCAGGCCAGCGACTCGATGTTGTCGGCGCGGCGCGTGCATGGCATCCTGACCGACGCCGATCTGCGCTACGCGCCCGCGACCGATGACGCGGGCCAGGCCATCGAGCTCGCCCTCGGCAACATCGCAAGCGGCCTGCAGAGCCCAGATCGCACCTTGCGAAAGACCGTTTGGCGCTCCGACCGCGACGCGCACCTCGGCGTGAAGAACACCCTGGCGGCCTGTCTCTCGGTCGGGATGAAGCAGGACGTCTTCCTCGCCCGCGCCCGGCGCTACGGTTCCTCGCTCGAGGCCGCGCTTGCGCCGCACAACCTGCCGGTCGAGGTCTTCCACAACCTGATCGCCGTGTTCCGCAAGAATGCCCCGACCTGGCACCGCTACTTCCGCGCCCGTCGCAAGGCGCTTGGCGTGGATGTGCTCAGTCCGTGGGACATTGTCGCCCCCCTCACCACCACCCCGGTCAAGGTCCCCTACGCGCAGGCGGTGGAATGGATCTGCGCGGGGATGGCCCCGCTCGGCGACGACTACGTGCAGGTGGCGCGGGCCGGCCTGACCAAAGACCGCTGGGTGGACATCTACCCGAACAAGGGCAAGCGCCAGGGCGCCTTCAGCAGCGGCTCGCAGGGCACAAAACCGTATATCTTCATCAGCTACAACGACAGCCTGTTCTCGATGAGCACGCTGGCCCATGAGCTCGGGCACAGCATGCACTCGTACTACGCCCGCAGCGAACAGCCCTTCGTGTATGCCAACTACTCGCTCTTTGTCGCCGAGGTGGCCTCCAACTTCAACCAGGCCATGGTGCGCGCGCACCTGCTCGCCACGCACCCCGGGCGCGACTTCCAAATCGCGATGATCGAGGAGGCGATGTCCAACTTCGGGCGCTACTTCCTCATCATGCCCACCCTGGCCCGCTTTGAGCTGGAGGTGCACGAGCGCGTCGAGCGCGGCGAGGGACTGAGCGCGGACGGGTTGAACAAGCTCATGCTGGGGCTGTTCCGCGAGGCCTACGGCGATGCCATGCAAATCGACGACGAGGACGGCCCGCGCGTCGGCATCACGTGGGGGCAATTCGCCACGCACCTGTATTCCAACTTCTACCCCTTCCAGTATGCGACCGGCATCTCGGCTGCGCACGCGCTGGCGGATCGGATCCTGAACGGCGCGCCGGGCGCGGTGGCCGACTACCGCGCGATGCTGCGGGCCGGCAGCGCGCTGTATCCGCTCGATGCGCTCAAGCTGGCCGGGGTGGACATGACCCGCCCGGAGCCGGTCGAGAAGGCCTTCGCGCTGCTGGCCGGGCTGGTCGACCGCCTGGAGGGGCTGATCGCCTGACGCCATGGAGAGCACCATCACGCGCGCCATCGACGCGCACATCACCGCCAACCTGGACCGCCATTTGTCTGAGCTTTCGACGCTGTGCGCCCAGCCCAGCGTGAGCGCGCGCGGGGAGGGCAACCGCGACTGCGCCGCGCTGGTCGAAGCGCTGTATCGCGACTATGGCTTCCGCACGCGGATGATCGAGACCGGCGGGCAGCCCGTCGTCGTCGCCCATCTCGAGGGCGCGTCGCCGCGGCGCCTGCTGTGCTACAACCACTACGACGTCCAGCCGCCCGAGCCCCTGGAGCTGTGGACAACCCCGCCCTACACGCCGACGGTCCGCGACGGCGCGCTGTATGCACGCGGGTCGCGCGATGACAAGGGCGAGATCGTCTGCCGGCTGGCCGCCATCGACGCGGTGCGCGCCGCCTGTGGGGGCACCCTGCCCTGTTCCATCGTCATGGTCACCGAGGGCGAGGAGGAGATCGGCAGCCCGCACATGAAGGCGTTCGTGCAGGAGCATCTCGACCTGCTGCGTTGTGATGGCGCGATCTGGGAGGAGGGCGGCACCGACGAGAGCGGCCGCCACCGCATGGCGCTGGGCGGGCGCGGCATCCTCGCGGTCGAGCTCAGCGTCGAGGTGATGGACCGCGACGCGCACTCCGGCGGCGGGCACCTGCTGCCGAACGCGGCCTGGCGGCTGGTGCGCGCGCTCAACACGCTCAAGGATGCCAACGAGCGCATCCTGATCGAGGGCTTCTACGAACAGGCGCGTGGGCCAAGTCCGTTGGACACGACGCTCATCGCCGGGCAGCCCGACCCGACCGAGGCGCTGCGGGCCGAGACCGGCGTGCGCAGCTTCCTGAATGGCATGACCGGCGGCGCGCTCAACGCCGCAGTGTTCAATCCCACCTGCACGATCGAGGGCATCACCACGGGCTACCAGGGCGCGGGGTTCAAGACCGTGATCCCGGCGCGGGCCAGCGCCAAGCTGGACTTCCGCCTGGTGATGAGCCAGGATCCCGAGGATGTCTTCCGCAAGCTGCGCCGGCACCTCGATGCGCAGGGCTTTGACGATGTCAACGTTGAGTGGCTGGGCGCGATGTGGCCGTGGAAGGCGGAGCCCGACCATCCGTTGGTCGCGCTGGCGGCGGCGACGGGCGAGGCCGTGTATGGCAAGCCCGCCTCGCTCATCCCGACGACGGGCGGGAGCAGCCCCGTCTACGCCTTCGCTCGCCCGCTCGGCATCCCCGTCATCACGGCCGGGATCGGCAACATGCGCAACCGCCAGCATGCGCCGGACGAGCATGTGCGCATCGACGACTTTGTGAATGGCACGCGCCACGTGGCGCGCATCATCGAAGGCTTTGCGCGCGCGCTCGAAGCGCCGCGCGGCGCGCCGGCGTCGTGAAATCCTCGACGGTGAGGATCAGCCCATCCTCGCCATTGTCACGGTAATAGCGCTTGCGCCGGCCGGCCTCGACAAAGCCATACCTGGCATACAGCGCCTGCGCGGCGAGGTTGCTCACCCGCACTTCGAGGGTGAGGGTGATGGCCTCGCGCCGCCAGGCCTCCTCGAACAGCGCAATCAGCAGGCGTTCCCCGACCCCGCGCCGCCGGGCTGCGGGTGCGCTGGCGATGGTGCCGACGTGGGCCTCGTCGTGGAACATCCATAGCACCGCATAACCGACAATCTCGCCCTCAAGCTCGGCGACGAGGGCGCAGGCAGACGGATTGGCCTCGACCTCGCGCCGGAACTCATCGGCCGACCACGGGCGCGGAAAGGAGACGGCATCGATGGCCATCACCGCCGGCACATCGGCGAGCGTCATCGGACGGATCACGGGATTCATGCGCTCTCGCCCTTCGGCGCGGGGCAGTCAATGACCATCGCAACGGTCACGGCAATCTCGTCTACGGTTTCAGCAGCCAGCACGCCCAGCCGCCTGACCAGCCGCTGTTCATCGACGCCGCGGATTTGCAGCGTGTCCACGCCTCCCATCTTTGTCAGGCCATTTGTCTTGTCCGGCATCAGGCGGACGAACCAACTCTGGTGGGCAAATCGGTCCTGCCAGCCAGTGACGGGCGCAACGATGCGGATGGGTAGTTTGCCCACCGCATCCGAACTCAGGATGACCGCCGGGCGGATCTTCTTGATCTCGGCGCCCACCGTTGGATCGAGGTTGACCCACCAGATTTCACCGCGCCGGGGTGACCTACGCACCTGCAAGGTCCACCTCCTGCCAGTCCTGATCGACCTCATAGCTGGACGCGGCACGCTCGGCTTCCTGCGCCAGCAGCCGATGGCGTTGTTCGGACGGCAGCGCCATTAGTCTGCGCTTGGCGGCCAGGCCCTGGGCCGGCCCATGCGGAAGTCGCTCTCCCAGGATGCGCTCCGCTTCGTCGATGGCGATGACCTGCTCCGACACGAGACGCAGCACACTGCGCCGCAGCCAGTCGGACTGATCCGGGGGCACGGGCCGGGGCTCCTCCACCCGCCAGCCGCGACGATTGATCTCGATGCACCACTGGCCGTAGTAGGCCTGCGAAATGATGTCGAGGTCGGCCAAACGATGAAGCAGCGCTTGAATGCTCATGCCGTATTTCGCCTTCAGGCTGAACAGCTCCTCCGCCCCGACGACGTGACGGCGTTCGCCGATGTCGCTGATCAGGAGGGACCGTGGGGCAAGGAGGGCGCCGGCGAAACGATGCGCGTTTGTCTCATCCCGCCGCCTTTCGCCGGCCTGCGCCAGATACAAATGGCCGAGCTCGTGCGCGAGGCTGAAGCGCTGACGCTCGCCCGGCCCCGTACGGCGAATAACTGCAGCGTAGGCGATTTCCGCGGCATCGTCGGCGCGACGAGCAACCAATGCGAGGCCATCAAAACGCGGCGGCGCATCGACAAAGAGGACGTGAATGCCGCGCGACTCCATCGTCTCGACCAGGCTACCGATTGGTTCGTGGGCCAGCCCCCAGGCGCGCCGTAGCGTCTCGGCGGCCCGCTCCGCCCCCGCAGCATCCACCGGCGTGGACTGCGGCCGCGCGAAGGGCAGCTTCGCCGCGGGCTGAAGCAGCTGCCTCACGCGCACGGCCGCCAGAAAGTGTTCGCTCGACTGCGCGATGAGCTGGGCGGCCACCTTCTTCGGAAGCGCGGCACGTTTGCGATACGCGACGACTTCGACGCGCGTTTCATCGATGAAGTCGGTGGCGCGCAGCCCGAAAATCGCGGCCAACGGTCGCAACACACGCATTCCGGGTACGGCCCTGCCATTCTCGTACTTCGAGAGGGACTGCTTGGAGACGACGCCGTCGCCGAG
>JAIBCK010000013.1 GCA_019694215.1 Thermoflexales bacterium | reverse complement strand
TGCGGATTACCGCACCCTGTGCGGATTACCGCACCCTGTGCGGATTACCGCACCCTGTGCGGATTACCGCACCCTGTGCGGATTACCGCACCCTGTGCGGATTACCGCACCCTGTGCGGATTACCGCACCCTGTGCGGATTACCGCCCGTGGCGGTTTCCCCGCCGCACAGCCACTCCCCCGCCCTGCGCGCGAACGCGCCGGGCAGAGGACTGTCTGAAGGTGGGCCGAGCAGGACTCGAACCTGCGAAGGCTACTGCCAACGGATTTACAGTCCGTCCCCTTTGCCACTCGGGACATCGACCCATGTCACTATTCGATTCGTCCGCGCGACCATCGCGCGCAAGCCGACGACGGGAGTTGAACCCGTAACCTACCGATTACAAATCGGTTGCTCTACCATTGAGCTACATCGGCGCGGGCAAGCGCACTCCTGCCTTGGTCGGCGGGAACGGATTTTACCATGCACCGGGGGCTCGATCAAGCCGGAAGCACCCCTGTCAGAAGGGCACCGAGCGATCGGCAGTAAGATAGCTCTGGAGATCCACGATGCTGACCACGCTTGAAAAAATCCTCTTCGTCGTCGCCGTCCTCGCTTCGCTCGCCCTCACCCGTATCACATTCGTCAAGATGTTCAAGATCATCCAGCGCGGCCAGGGCAAGCTGCGGCTGGACGACCTGCCAAAACGGGCGCTCAAGGGCATCGCCGCGCTGGTGACCCAGGGGGGCATCCTGCGCAACCGCCCGGTCAGTTCGCTCTTCCACTACGGCGTGGCATGGGGGTTCATCTTCTTCATGCTGGTCAACCTGGTGGATGTGCTCGAGGGCTACGTCCCTGGCTTCCGCTTCCTCGGCGATGGCGTGGTGGGCGGCGTGTATCGCCTGCTGGCCGACCTGTTCAGCGCCTCGGTGCTGATCGGCGTGGTCTATTTTCTGGTCCGCCGCTTCATCGCAAAGGCCCCGATTCTGCGCTTCCGCGAGAACATCAAGCTGCACCCGGCGGTGGCCGCCGGCGGCGTGATGCGCGACTCGCTCATCGTCGGCTTCTTCATCTTCCTCCACATCGGCTTCCGGCTGCTGGGCGCCTCGTTTGACGTGGCACATCGCCCGGATGCCTGGCAGCCCGTGGCCAGCGCGCTAAGCGGGCTGTGGCGCGGGCTCTCGCCGGAGGCCATCGAGGTCGCCCGCCACGTGTGCTGGTGGGCGGCGCTGGGCCTGATCCTGGCCTTCCTGCCCTACTTCCCGTACACCAAACACGCGCACCTGTTCATGGGTCCGTTCAACTTCATGACCCGACCCGAGCGCAAGGCGTTGGGCGCGTTGGAGAGCATCAACTTCGACGATCAGAGCATCCAGCAGTTCGGGGCCGCAAAACTGACGGACCTCAGCCAGAAGCACATCCTCGACGCGTTTGCCTGCATCATGTGCAACCGCTGCCAGGAGGTCTGCCCCGCCTACACCACGGGCAAGCCGCTGTCGCCCTCGGCACTCGAGGTGAACAAGCGCTACTGGATTCGCGAGCACTTTGACCTGCTGGCCGCGGGCGGCGAGGACGGCACGCCGATGCTGGACTACGCCATCAGCGAGAGCGCAGTATGGGCGTGTACGAGCTGCGGTGCCTGCGTCGAGGTCTGCCCGGTCGGCAATGAGCCGATGTTCGACATCCTCAACCTGCGGCGAAATCAGGTCCTGATGGAGAGCAACTTCCCCGCCGCGCTCAAGGGCGCGTTCACGGGGATGGAACGCAACGCCAACCCGTGGCAGATGAGCGACGACCGTATGGCGTGGACGGCACCACTGACCTTCAAGGTCCCGACCGTCGAGGACAACCCCGACTACGAGGTGCTGTACTGGGTCGGCTGCGCGGGTGCCTTTGACCCGAACGCGCAGAACATCGCGCGCGCCACCGCCACCGTCCTGCACGCGGCCGGCGTCAACTTCGCGGTGCTGGGCAATCAGGAGATGTGCACGGGCGATGTGGCCCGCCGCGCCGGCAACGAATACCTGTTCTTCGAGATGGCCAAGGCCAACATCGAGACCCTGAAGGGCGTCGGGGCGGACAAGAAGACGATCATCGCCGGATGTCCGCACTGTCTGCACACCCTCGGCAAGGAGTATCAGGACTTCGGTGCCGTGTTCAACGTCGTTCACCACACGCAGTACATCAACGGCCTGGTCGGCGCGGGCAAGCTCAAGCTGGATGCCGCCCGCCTCAAGGCCGGCGCGGTCACTTTCCACGACCCGTGCTACCTCGGCCGGCACAACGGTGAATACGATGCGCCGCGGGCCGCCCTCACGGCCGGTGGCGCGACGCTGGTCGAGATGCCGCGCAGCCGGCGCAGCTCCTTCTGCTGCGGGGCTGGCGGCGCCCAGGTCTGGAAGGAGGAGGAGCACGGCACGCAGGCGGTCAACCTCAACCGCTTCGCCGAGGCCCGCGCCACGGGTGCCGCCACGGTGGCCATTGGCTGCCCGTTCTGCGCGCGCATGCTGAATGACGCCAACGCCGCCGAGGGCGCGCCAATGCAGGTCAAGGACGTGGCCGAGCTGGTCGCCGACGCACTGGTCGCATAACGCGAACGAAAAACAAAACAGGCGCGGACCGCATGGTCCGCGCCTGTGTTTTTCGTCGGGGATGGCCTACTTCTCTTCCTTGTAGGCGACGTGCTTGCGCAGATGCGGGTCGTAGCGCTTGAGCTCGAGCCGCGCCGTGTCGTTCTTGCGGTTCTTCTGCGTCCAGAACGTGTGCCCGCTCTCGGTGCTGCGCATCTTGATGACGATCCGGTTTCCCTTCTTCTTGGCCATGATTTCTCTTCCTCAACCGTCGCGGCAAACGCCTAGAGCGTGCCTGCGATGGGCAGCAGTGCCAGCTGGCGCGCGCGCTTGACGGCGCGGGCGAGCATGCGCTGATTCTTGGCGCTCAGGCCGGTGCGGCGGCGGGGCAGAATCTTGCCCTGCGAATTCACGTAGCGGCGCAAACGCTCGAAGTCCTTGTAATCCGGCGAAGTGCCCTGCGCGGCGAACTCATCGATCCGCTTGGGGCGCGCCGACTGGTTGTCGTAGCTGGTCGCTCCGGCATTCTTGCCGAGCTTCTTCTTGCCGAAGGCCTTTTTGCCGCGCGGACCACCATCGTTGCCCGAGCCGGCCGAAACATCATTGATCACGACTCTCTCCTTGCTCACCGCGCAGTGCGCGGACTAAACTGGTGCCCGAAACCGGGCGCCTGTACACGCAGCACAGGCTTTAGCGGGGGCGGATTTTATCACACGGGCAATCGGCCGTCTAGAATACCGGGCCGGGCACGCCCCGGACGCATGATGACCAGTGTCACCATCTACACCGACGGGGGCTGTGACCCCAACCCGGGCCCCGGCGGATGGGCAGCCGTGCTGCTGTCCGGCAGCCACCGCAAGGAGCTGAGCGGCGCCGAGCCCGAGAGCACCAACAACCGCATGGAGCTGACGGCCGCGCTGCGCGCGCTGCAGGCGCTCAAGCACCCCTGCATCGTGACCGTGATCACGGACTCGGAGTATCTCAAGAACGGCATCACGACCTGGTTGAAGGGCTGGCGCGCACGCGGCTGGAAGACCGCCGACCGGCGGCCCGTGGCCAACCAGGACTTGTGGATCGCGCTGGACGCCGCCGCAGCCGCCCACACGATGACCTGGCAATGGACGCGCGGCCACGCCGGAAGCCGCGAGAACGAGCGCTGTCATCGCCTGGTGGTCGAGGCCCGCCGCAGCCAGGCGGCGGCGCGTTAGCCGTTGCACGATAATGTCGCCTTCCTCCGAGCCATGCCTTGCCGGCAGCTGACCCATTCAAATCAAAGACATGTTTACCCCCGAAACCCTGACCGACATTCGCGCCGCATTTCCGATCCTCAGTCGCAAGCACAACGGTAATCCGCTAGTCTTTCTGGACAATGCCGCCGGCACGCAGGTGCCCCGGCAGTGCATCGAGGGTTTCGTCCGTTATCTCTCGGAGTCCAATTCGAACACGCACAATCCGTATGTGACCGGGGTCGAGACAGATGCCGTCATCGCCAACGCCCACGCGGCCATGGCCGATTTCATCAACGCGCCGGATGGGGCTTCGGTGATTCTCGGCCCGAACATGACCACGCTCACCTTCGCCCTCAGCCGCGCGCTGAGCGCGAGCTGGCAGCCCGGCGACGAGATCATCCTGACCCGCCTCGACCATGATGGCAACTTCTCACCCTGGCATCTGGCCGCGCGAGACCGGGGCGTGACGGTGCGGGTGGTGGACATCAACACCGACGACTGCACGTTGGTGGTGGACGACTTTGAGCGTTATCTCGGGCCGCGCACGCGCCTGGTCGCGGTCGGCGGCGCGTCCAACATGGTCGGCACGATCAACCCGCTCAAGCAGATCATTGGGATGGCGCGCGCGGCCGGGGCGCTGTCCTTTGTCGACGCGGTGGCGTATGCCCCGCACGTCTCGATCGACGTGCAGGCGCTGGGCTGCGACTTCCTGGCCTGCTCGCCCTACAAGTTCTGGGGTCCGCACCTCGGCGCGCTGTGGGGACGGCGCGAGTTGCTGGACGCCCTCCCCGCCTACAAGGTGCGCCCGGCGGGCAACGAGCTGCCCGGCAAGTTCCAGACCGGCACACAGAGCCACGAGGCGTGGGCGGGTTTGATTGGAACGTTTGACTATCTGGAGTGGCTCTCCACGCGCGTCCCGGCCAGCACCGCCAAACTGCGCTCGGCCCGCGCATCGCGCTTCCGCGCGGTGATGGACGCCATGCAGGCCTACGAGCGCGGGCTGTGCGAGCAGCTCATCCGGGGCATTCAGGCCATCCCGGGTTCCAAGGTGTACGGGATCACCGACCCGGCCCGCTTCGAGTGGCGCGCGCCGACGGTGGGCTTCCGGGTGCGCAAGGGCGCGCCGGAGCACATCTCGACGACGCTTGGCGAGCGCGGCATCCTCGTCCAGCACGGCAACTACTATGCCCAGAACCTGAGCGAGCGGCTTGGCCTCGAAGACGGCGGCGGCGTGATCCGCGCGTCGATCACCCACTACAACACGGCCGCCGAGATCGATCGACTGCTGGAAGCGCTCGATTAGGCCCGGGCTATCATGGCCGCGATGACGCGGAAGACCGTGCGGCGGGCCGCGGGCCCGGCGATCCTGCTTGCCCTGATCGCGGTGGCGACCTGGCCGCTGACCGTGGGTGGGCGCATCATCGCGCGCGGCGACCTGCTGCTGTACTTTTATCCGTTGCGCGACTTCGCCGCGCAGGCGGTCCGCGAGGGACGCCTGCCGCTGTGGAACCCGTACACGTTCATGGGCGCGCCGTTCCTGGCCAATTCGCAGGCCGGGTTTTTCTATCCCTTCAACCTGCTGCTGGCCTGGTTGCCGGCCGATCAGGCCATCGCGTGGCAGATCCCGCTGCACCTTGCGATTGCCGGGCTGGGCGCGTGGCTGCTGGCGCGCAAGGGCTTTGGTCTGCGCCCGCGCGGCGCGCTGGTGAGCGGGCTGGCCTTCGGTCTGGGCGGCTATCTTGGCGCGCAGGTCGAGCACATCAATCAGGTGCAGGCGTTGGCCTGGCTGCCGTTGATGGTGCTGTGCGCGTTGCGGCTGGTCGAGACGGCGGCGGCCGGGGACCGGCGCGCCGGCCTGCGCCACGCGCTGCGGCTGGCCGTGCTGATTGCGCTACAGGCCTTCGCCGGACATACGCAAAGCCTCTACATCTCGCTTCTCACCGTTGGTCTGGCGGCAGTTCTGCGCATCGCACTGGCGGGACGCAGCGCCTGGCGCGCGCGGCCGGTTGCGCTGACCGTTCTGCTCGTCGCGGGGGCCGGGGTGCTGGGCGGCCTGCTCGCGGCGGCGCAGCTGCTGCCCACCCTCGAGCTGTCCGGTCAGTCGGCGCGCGCCGGCGGGTTGCCGCTCAACGAGGTCGGTTCCTTCTCGTGGCGGCCCTGGGTGGCCGCCCGCGCGCTGCTGCCGACGCTGGGCGATCCGCTCTTCCCAGAATATGTCTTTACGTTGGGCTTTTCCGGGCTCGGGTTGGCGCTGGCCGGCGTGATCCTGCCCGGGCGAGACGGCGGCGCCCGCTCGGGGCGCGCCTTCGGGCTGCTGCTGTTTGGCGTCGGGGTCGTGCTCGCGCTGGGGATCGCCACCCCGCTGTTTAACGTGCTGTATCGGTTTCTGCCCGGCTTCAACCTCTTCCGCGCGCAGGCGCGCTGGCTGATCATGGCCGCGCTGGGGGCCAGCGTGTTGATCGGGCGCGGCGCGGAGGCCCTTTCCGACCCGGCCACCCCGCGCCGCTGGCGGGTGTTGGGGCTGGCCTGGCTGGGCGTCCTTGGCGTGATCGTCGCCGGGCTGGTGCTGGGGGCACGGCTCTCACCGGAAGCCGAATACCGCGGCCTGCCCGCCCCTGCGATCGTGCAGGCCTGGGTCGCGCTCGCCGCGATGGCAAGCCTGCTGATCGGGTTGGGCGTGTTCGCGCCGCGCGCGCGGGCGGGGGTGGCGCTCGCCTTCCCGATCGTGCTGGGCATCGAGCTGCTCCTGACCGCGCAGGGCCAGCCCTACACGCGCACCTCGGACCGCGGCGCGCTGACCGACCTCCGCCCGGCCACCACGCACCTGCTGGTGGAGTACGAGCAGCGCGGCGCGCAGGGCCGCGTGCTGGCGCTCTCGGGGCTGTTCTTCGATCCGGGCGACCTGCCTGAACAACGCTTGATCTATGCCAGCGCACTGGGGGCCGATGGGTTCTATGACCGCATCATCGCGGCCAAACACAAGGAGATCCTGTCGCCCAACCTGTCGCTGTATTACCGCCTGCCCAGCCTGGATGGCTATGACGGCGGCCTGCTGCCGCTGCGGCGCTATGTCGATTACGTCAGCGCCTTTGTCGCCCGCGAGAAGGGCGGCACGCTGGACGGCCGGCTGCGCGAAACGCTGAACGGCGTGCCGGCGGAGCGTTGGCTGGACGCGACCGCGACGCGCTTCGTCATCGCAGACAAGACCGCCGATGTTTTCATCGACGGGGTGTACTACGACCTGCTCTTCACCGCGCCGCTGGCCGCGCGCGCGGAAATCGCCTTACGTCCCTATGCCAGCACCAGTTTGGGCATCGTGCTGGCCGCGCCGCCGGGGACCACCCGCCTGCCCTTCACCGCCACCGTCGCGGGCGCCGATGGCGCGCCGCGCATCGTGGCCGGGCTGGCGCTCAGCCCGACCTTTGCGACCCGCCTCGACCTGGGCGGCCGGCACACGCCCCTCACGCTGACGCTCGAAACCCCGACCGGCAGCGCCTTGCGCGCGCTCACCAGCATCGACGCGAGCGACGGCACTTTTCTGTCGCAGGCGCTCGGCGGCGAGCAGGACCTGCGCCTGGTCTACTCCGGCGACGTCAAGATCTACGAGAACGCCCACGCGGCGCCGCGCGCCTTTGTGCAGGCCGCCGATGGCGCACGGCGCCCCGTTGACCTGCACGATGACTCCCCGGAGCGCGTCCGGGTGAGCGTGCCTTCCGGCGCCGGGGGACAGCTCGTCCTGCGCGACGCGTGCTACCCGGGCTGGGTGGCCAGCGTCGATGGCCGCGAGGTCGCCATTTCGTGCGTCGACGGGTTCTTCCGCGGGATCGACCTGCCGGCCGGCGCGCAGGACGTTGTCTTCCGTTATGCGCCGGGCGTCGTGAACGCCGGGCTGATCCTCAGCCTGCTGGCGCTGCTGGCGGTTGCGATCATCGGGCGGCGCGTGGCCGCCCGATGACCCTCCCCCGCAACGGTCCCCCCGGCGCCGTTACAGGGAACAGCTGAAGGCCGGCTCGGGATTCATGTAGGGCGCGGGCGAACCATCCAGCGGGATGATGAATGTGAGCGTCAACCCGCACTTGATGCAACCCTTGTCGTTCTCGTAGCCGGCTTCGGTGATCCAGGTCTCGGGCTCGCAGAACCCGCACCCACCCGCGACGAAGAGATCGCCCGTGATCGAGGTCTCATCCTCGCCAAAGCCGTTGTCCAACGTCAGATCAACATTCACGGCCAGCGCGACGAGACACGCCCCACCCTTGCCCTGCACAAAGCCACTGATGCGGGTGCCCCAGGCCGTATCGTTCTGGCTGGGATCGGTGAAGGCCCAGAAGGCCAGCCCACCGCCGCCGCTCAACTCGGCCACCAGACACCCGGCGATGTTGACGATGGGGATGTTGTTGGCATACACCGAGAGATACAGCCCTTCGATGACGTTGCCATTTGTATCCATCTCGGCAAACAGATCGCCGTAGTCCTCCTGAAGCGTCGGGTGGTCGGGATCCAGCCGCCCGACCAGGAACTGGCCGCCCACGATCAGGCTGCCAAAGGCAGCAGTCTGCACCTCGGCATTGAACGTAACGCCAAGATACAGCTCGTCGAGCTGGCCGCCCTCGATCGTGAAGCCAAAGTCGGCATCGGCCTCGTTGATCGTCATGAGCTCCAGATGCAGGTTGAGCAGCTCGATCGAGCCATGCACGCCATACCCGTTGGGCGCGCCCATGTAGACGTCCAGATCGATGTTCATCTGCGCGCTGTTGCCGACCAGGCTGACATCGACGCCATCCGCGCGCAGCTTGAAGGTGTTGTTGAGCGTGTCGATCTCGATGCCGAGCATGGCGTCGAACATCGGCGTGGTGCCCGTGCTCGCGGCGCTCGTGGCCGTGCGGCGGTTGAAGATGGTGGCATAGGCATCCAGCTGCACGACGCCGACGGTGCCGCCGACCAGGCGGCCCTGGCTGTCGCGCACACCCTGGATGCTGACCCCGCCCCGCAGCCACTGCAGCTGAACCGGGCTGTCCGCCAGCAGGTTGCGCAGCAGTGCGAAGCGGGCGTGGGCCTGCCCCGTGCTGTTGGCATTGGCATCCAGCCAGGCTTCGATCTCCGCCCTGTCGCAGGCGGGGCCGTTGGCCGAGCACATGTCGTTGTACAGATCGTCGAGCAGGCTGCCATCGGTCAGCGTGCCAGGCTGATCCGACAACGCAGCAGCGATGGTCTTGGCATCCGCCCACTCCGCATCGTAGGCGCTGCCGCCAATGCCGAGCTTGTTGCGGAAGCCGTTCCAGCGCGTCTGCCAGCCGGAGGCAGTCGCGCTCTCGCCGCAGCGGGTCGCATCCCAGACGCATTCGTTTTGCTGCGCGCCGAGCGCGGCGGCCGTCAACGCCGGGAAGCCGAAGATCAACGAGGTGTTGTCGGGCGTGATGATGGCGGCGTAGGGCGCCTCCATCACCAGCAGGGCCTCCCGCTCCGCCCCCTGTTTGGCGATGCCCACCCAGCGGCCATCCGGCTGCGCGGAGCCGTCCTTGCCCTGCGCAAAGGCCAGGTCCATCTCGATGCCGATGGGCAGCAGATCGCTCAACGCCCCCTCCAGGCGCGGGCGCTGGCTGAAGCCGATGTAGTCGGCGCGGTGCAGCAGGTAGATGTGGTTGGCGCTGGGTGAGATGACCTCACCAAACCACGGGAAGACCATGCTCCCCACGATGTCGACGTAGGCGCTGATGGCGGTGCTCGCCGTCGGCACCGGCCGGAACGTGGCGTTGGCATTCCACGGGCTGCTCCCGGCCGGGCCATCGCAGCGCGCGATGGGCGAGGTGCGGTTGGCCGGTGGATTGCCGTTGGCCATCTTGGGATTGCAGTCGCTCAGCGCGAAGGATTCGATGACCGAGTAGAAGCCATCGATCTCGTAGACGGTGGGTTGCGGATAAGCGTTTGCCTTTCCGAAGTCGCCATTCGGCTTGAAGGACAGCTCGAGCGGGACCGTCGGGTCATCCAACGTCGTCCCGTTGACGACGCCATCAACGCGCGTGAGGTTGGGAATCTCGTACTCGCCGATCAGCCAGACCGAGGTCGCACCCGCGTCGCCGCGCCGCCACTCGGCGGCCTGCGGGGTGACGTCGAGCTGCCACCAGTCCAGCCTGCTCGGGATGGGCAGGACCGGGCCGCCGTTCATGCATCCCTCGTTGTTCATCGTCATGCCCGCCATCTGCAGCGTGATCGAGACCGGGAAGGGGATGAAGAGGTCGCCCAGTGTGGCACCGACGTGCGGGACGTTGTCAAGCCAGCTCTGGCTGAAGCGGGTGATGCGGGTCTCGTAACCGGACAGCGTCACGGCCTTGTATCCGCCCGGGACAGGCATATTGACTTTGCCAGTTGCGCCACCGTAGCGGAAGTACATCTGCAGGCCGCTGGTCGGCGCGCTCTCAAAGGTGACCGGCCCATCGCTGCCGCCCGTGGCGGCGCAGCTGTTCCAGGTCAGCCCGCGCTTGAAGACATTCAGCCCGCCGTTCTCGGTCTTCTGCTGCGCGCTGAGCCCGGTCGCATCCAGCCCGCTTGCCGTGGCCCCGCGGCCGGCCAGCCAGGTCTTCTCGGGGAAGTCCGGCGTCAGGGTGGGCGGGACGTAGACCTGATAGACCAGGCTGCCGGTGAAGCCAAAGGTCGACCAGAACAAGGGCACGGTGCCGGTGACATCGCCCCACATCGCGCCGTTGAGGCCGATCGTGAGCTGCGAGAAGTTGCCCGTGAACGTCGTCGGGCTGGCATTCACAGCCGTGGTCGTGAAGTAGCGCTGGGTCAGGGCACCACCGCTTCGGATGTGTCCGCTGCTCAGGCGGCCATTCTCAAAACGGATGCGCCAGTCGCTGGCCTCGATCAGCATGCGGAAGGGCATCGCCAGCGTGTAGCTGTAGGCGCCGTTGTAGTTGAAGGTGCCGGTCAGACCATGCTGGGGCGACCAGCTCGCGTTGGTGCTGGTGTAGTTCGGGCCGAGGAAGCCGTTGTTGTCATAGTCCAACGCAGTCAGCGCATCTCCTGCCTGGTTGATGCCCGAATAGCGGCTGCTGCGCAGGGCCGTGCAGGCGGTGCCATACACCACGCTGTTGTGGGTGTAGGTCATCGGGCCGATCGGGTAGATCAGCAGCGGCCAGTCGGCATGGGTGGATACGCGGGCCTGATCGGCGATCGGTCCGCCGCAGACATTGCTGGGCGTGACCGTGCGCGTCCAATCCAGGCTGGCATTGAGCAGCGGCACATTGTTGAAGGTGTAGACGTCGCTGCTGCCGATGCCGCCGTTGACATCCCAGGGGATGAAGTCCGCACCCAACGCATCGAGGATGAGCTGGCCGGCCTGCAGGCCGTTCTGATCCAGATTGACGTCGCACAGGCGGTACTTGACCCGGTTGCTCCGGTTGACGCGATAGCAGTCACTCACGGTGCCCAGGCCGACATCGGCATAGCCGGTGGGCCGCAGGCCGGTGACCGTGCCGGTGTAGGGGGTGAAGAGATTGTCCAGCGTGGTTGTCACACCGTTAAAGTCGACCCGCACGCGGGCGGACAGGCCGCTGTTGTTCCGGATCCAGGTGCTGCCCTCGCCCTGCCAGGCATACGGCGGCAAGGTGCCGGCCATGCGCGTCGCCGTGATGACATCGACGAGGATGCCGCCAAAGTCGAGCACCTTGGGCACGTTGGCCGGCAGGCTGCCGGGAACGGCACCCGCGGTCGCGCTGGCGGTCCCGGGGAGCACGCCATTGGTGAAGGTGTAGGTCAGTACATCGCTGGCCTCGACGATCTCGCCCGTCACGTTGTAGAGGTTGATGGCAAACGGCGCGATCGAGCTGCGCGTGCCCGCGTCCAGCTTGACGATCTTGTAATGCACACTGTCGTTGAAGTAGGCCGTGTAGGTGGGGTCAAACAGGCTGTCGTCGTCGTCGCTGTAGGACGATTCGATGTCCAGGCCCAGCAGCGAGTCAAAGCCGACGAAGGGCTTGCTCAGCGGCGTCCAGTCCGTGACGCCATCGCGGGAGCGGAAGACGATGTAGCAGCACGCCGCGTAATCGCTGTCGGTCAGGCCGCTCTCCTCGACGCTGACCACGCTTTGCAGGGCGTTCGCGTGGAGCTCGGCATCGAAGCGGCCGGGGTCGCGTGTGGGCTCATCGACGCGCGCGACATACTTGGCCGGCCGCGCTGTGCTGGTGATGACCGGCGTCGGCGCCCCTCCGAGCGAGATCACCCAGCGGCTGCGCGCGCCCACTGAGAACCAGAACACATCCTTGCCATTCAGGCGCGGGGCCCCGGCATAGTCCGTGTTGTCAAACGTATAACGATACACCTTTTGCGTCACCGTGATATTGCCGGTGCCGGCCGCATCCGAGTAGACGCTGGTCTTGGTGAAGGCGTAGCTGCTCGCCGTGCCGCTCGTCACCAGCGTCATGCTGAGGTAGCTGGCCGGCTCGGTGATGCCCTTGGACAGATACAGCATGAAGCTTGTCCCGCTGGTGTTGTCATTCGACACCCAGTCCACGGTGGCCTGATAGCGGCCATCGACCTTTGTGATCTTGGCGTCCGCGATGATGGGCTGGGCGACAGGCATCGCACGGACGGCGGCCGGGGTGAGCAGCATCGTGCGCAGCGTGCCGGGCAGGCTGGTCTCGCCATAGCCGTTCTCGGCGCGCAGCTCATAGCTCACTTCCATTTCAACCGTGGGCGAGAAGAAGTCGGTCACGGTCATGTTGCTGCTGTTCCACTGCGCCACCGGAATGCGCGACACGAGCACGGGCTGACCCTCGCTGCCGAACTTGCGATACAGGTTGACGGTGGCCACATCCGGGTCGTTGACCGGTGCCCCGAAGGCCGGCGGCTGAGGCAGACAGGTCCCGGGCCGCTGGCGCGTGATGGTCTCGGCGGGCGCGCTGGGTTCGCCCATGTTGCCGCGCGCGTCAAACGGGATGATGCGATAGCGATAGCGGTCGCCGCGCGTCACCGCGGTGTCGACGACATACAGCAGCTGGCGCAGATCGAGCGCGCCATGCACATCGCCGCGCTGGTTCGAGCGCGGTCCCGTGAACACTGCGGTGGGGGTGAAGACCAGGGTCGTCACGCTGGGGTGCGCCCCGGTCACGGTCAGGCGGCTGAACAGCACCGCGTCGGCGGCCTGCGGCGCGAGGCCGGCCGAGAACAGCGCCTCGCTGCGCCAAGTCACGGGATTCACCCCGACCACCTGGCCCAGCGCATTCAGACGCGAGTAGACATACCCGCCGGTCATGGCAAAGGCGTTGGTCGTGGAGAACACGAGGCTGTTCTGCGTCACGTTCGCAATCAACGTCCATTCCGCGCTCTGTGTTCCGCTCGGCGGCACGCCGCGCCACACCTCGTAGCGCACCGCGTCCGGGTCGCGCGGCCAGGCCACGTTCAGGTTGATTTCGCACAGCTCGGCGTTGGTCTCGCCTGGCGCGACGAAGACGGGCTGAGGCGCCTCGGGCCCCGAGAAGTCCGGACCGGTCAGACAGGCCTCGTTCGTCGGCAGTCCGGACTGGCCGAGCAGGTCGCGCGCGGCCACGCTGTAGCAATACAGCACCGTCGGGCTGAGGTTGCGGTCGGCATACGAGAAGTCGATGTTGTTGACCGCATCGCGGAAGACCAGGTTCGCGCCCGGCGTCGTGGTGATGGGCACGTCGACGGGCGTGCTGCGCGTGTTGCTGCGCGGGATCAGCGCCTCATCATTGAGGATGTGATAGGCGGTGCAGCTGCTCGGGTTTGCGGGCACGCACTCGCGCCGGAAGAGATCGTAGCCATACATCCATACCGGGTTGAATTGCCCCACGTTCGGTGCCGACCACTTTAGGAAGATCGTGCCATGCGCAAAGCGCTGCTGACTGGCGCGCTGGCGCAGGTCGGTGGTCGTGATGTAGCCGCTTGCGTCAAAGGCGGTCAGGTTCTGCGGGGCCGGCTCGATGGTGCGCTGGGTGCGATCCACGAGCACCGGGCCGAGCAGCCGCCCACGCACGCGAATCCAGAACCGCGACACCGGTGAGCTGCCGTGCAGATCGACAAAGCCCTTGCCCATGACCAGCGCCACGCCCGGCTGGGAGTTGATGAGCTGGCTCATCGCCAGCAGATTGCCCTTGTTCTGCGCAAAGGCCAGGTGCATGTTCAGCACCGACGTGAAGGTCGCGGGCGTCGTCACGCCGCTGATGTCGGTCGTGAAGCTGAGCTGTTGCATCGTGTTCCAGTTCGTCCCCAGCAGGCTGAGCGCCAGCGCTTCATCGTAGATCGGGCCGACCACGCCGGCGATGACCGGCGTCAGCACAACGGTCCCGCTCAAATCCTGGCGGATCACGGTGACGGGCGCGACATACGGCGAGATGGGCAGCGTCCAGCGCAGGAAGACGTCGCCGCTATTGTTGACGGCATAGCCCAACCGCGGCGGCCCACCCGCGAGCTGTTGCGGGGTGCTGTGCCAGCCGCCGGCGTTCAGCGCCAGGTCGGCCAGATCGATGATGCCGTTGCCATCGAGGTCGAGCGCGGGGCTGTAGGGTGGCGAGGTCGAGACCACGCCATACAGGTTGGCCATCGGCTGCAGGTCGCGCACATCGATGAAGCCATCGCAGCGAATGTCATAGGGCGCGCAGTAGCTGGTGATCTGGGGGGCCTCGGGCCGCGCCCCGTCATGGGCCGGGTTGGCCATCGCCTTCTCCCCCTCCATCGCGCTGAGCGGGACGCCATCGCGGGCCACACGCGGCAGATAGGCCACGCCAGCCGGCGCGCCAAAGGTGATCACCGTCGAGACGCCCACGCTTTCCTGCGCGCTTCCGTTCGCGCTCGTCGCCAGCGTGCGGGTGATGCTGAGCGTGGTCACCCCGGCCTTGCCACGCGGCACGAGGCCGATCCACGCCACGACACCGGCGCTGCTCATCGCGGGGCCAGCGCCGTAGGTAACGCCGCCGATCTCGGCCACATTCCCATCAACCCAGGGGCCCAACGGATAACCGCAACGTGCAGTGGCCGGCGCACAGCCACTGCCCCCGCCGAAGGCCGGGGCAAGCGTCGTCGACACCACCTCGACGTAGGTCGGGTCAAAGCCGAGGTCGAACTCCCACGCGCCCAGGTCGCTAAAGCCACTCGCGTGGATGGCGACGACCAGCGGGCGTGCCGAGGACTGCGTGCCGAGGGGTGCCTGCAGCGCCAGCGTCGTGACCGGGGCCGCGACGACGAGCGGCGTCGTGGACGCCGGACCCGCCTGCGGCAGCGCCCCCGCAACCGGGCTGGCGAGGGCGGGCAGTGCCGGCCCCCCGAGCACGCTCATCGCAACCGCGACGGCCATCGCCGCCCGACCGAACAGCATCTGTGATGACATATTCCCCCTCACATGAGCCGACGCGCCACCGCGCCAGCGATTTGACTGAACGCTTGTCTAACGCATGCTCAGCGGCAGGAACAGGCGTGCCGCAAATACACCATCCGGAATCGCCGGCGGCTCCCCACCATCAAACGGATCGATCACGATCTCCTCGAGCGTGCCGCGCAGGTTGCGCCCGGCCGGTGTGCCGCCGATCAGGAACCAGCCGCCATCCTGGGCGAAGTCGATCCTGGGGAGTGGCGGAAGGTCGCAGCGCAGCTGTCCATCCGACCAGTACTTCGTGTCGAAGTTGTAGCGCGTCATGACAATGGACTGATCGCCCGCGGTGACGTTCATGGCACAGTGCGGCAGGCCTTTCAGCGTGCCGTTGAAGTCGCTGAAGATGAGCGCGCGGGTCATCTCGCCTGTGCTCGAAATCGGCGCGCTCAGCGCAACGGGCGGACGCAACGTGTTGGTGGGCACATAGCCCGCCAGCAGGTTGGGCAGCGTATTCGAGGGCATCACCGTCGGCGAGAGCGTGCCGCGCGCGTAGATGTAGAAGCCGTTGATCAGCGCGGTGTCGGTCAGCGTGATGCTGCCGCCGATGCCGTTGACCGCCGCCATGATGTCCACGGCGCAGCCGATGTAGCCGGCGCCCTCGAAGCTCGCCCGCCCGTCGTGCATCCAGACGTCGCCGACCGTCGTGCACGTCGGCAACGAGACATAGCCCTCGATCAGGTTGGGGTCATCGATGCTGTAGGTCAGCAGACACGCCGTGTTCGGCACCTCGAAGTTGGCGATGAACACCCAGGCGCGGGGCAGAAACGTCTGCGTGATGCGCGGGGGCCGCAGGAGCGGCACACACTCCGGTGGCAGGACCAGTGGGGCGCGGGGTGCTTGTGGCACCCGCGCCGCGGCGGGAGACACGGGCGCGCTCACCAGCGCCGCGCCGAGCAGTGCGGCCAACACGGTTCGAATGGCCCATCGAGTTGCTTTCATGGGCCGTCGTTATACTGGCGAAGACGGTCGCGCGCGTCTCGCTTTTGAGGTCGACCGTCTCGCTTCATGACCCGCTCGGATGCATTTCTGCAAGCCCTCGAGGCCGCCCTCGACCATTTCGGGGACGCGGCCTGGCTGGGCGCGCACTCCCCCCTCGCCACGCCGTATGTGCTGGGCGATGCCGCCCGGGGCGACGCGCCAGCCCGCGGTCAGGCCCTGCGCGAGCGTCTGCGCGGCGCCGCGGCGGCGCTGGATGCCGAGGCACGGCATTTTCTCGATGTCGCCTACTTTCAGCGCAACCCGGCCCTGACCGTGGTCGGTCTGGCCCGCCAGCTGCACCTCAGCCGCGCCGCCTTCTATCGACACCGCGACGGCATCCTGCCCGAGCTGGCGCGCGCCTTCACCGCCCGCGTGCAGCCAGCGCTGCGCCTCGAGGCCGCCCCCCGCACGACGCTGATCGGCCGCACGCGCGAGCGCGAGGCCGCCGCGGCCGTGCTCGCGCAGGGCGGGACGGTGGCCATCGCCGGGCCGGCCGGGATCGGCAAGACCACGCTCGGCGCCAGCCTCGTCCAAGGCGCGCCCGCGGTGTTCTGGTACACCGTCCGGCCCCCGCTCAACGACCAGTTCGACACCTTCGTCTTCGCGCTGGCGGCCTTTCTGCGCGATCAGGGTGGGGCGCTCAGCTGGCAACAGCTGGTCGCCGCCGAGGGGGCCGTGGATGCCGGCCGCATCCTCGGTCTGCTGCGGCACGATCTGGCCACCCTGCGAGGTCGGGCGCTGCTGGCCATCGACGAGATCGACCTGCTGCGCTTTGACACCAGCGAACACGCCCGGCTGATCCACTTGCTGGAGGAGTTGCGTCCGTTGGCCGCGTTGCTGTTGATGGGCCAGCAGCTGGTCATCGAGCCCGCGCTCAGCCTGGTGTTGCGCGGGCTGGAGCCGGAGGACACGCACGCGCTGCTCGCCGCGGCCGGGGTGCCGACACTGGATGCCGAGCCGCTGGCCCGTCTGCGCGAGGGCGCGCGGGGCAGCCCCGCCCTGCTGCGCTTGTTCGCGGCGCTGGTCGCGGCCGGTGAGCCCATCGAAAGCGCCCTTCGGCAGATGCTCGCCGCGCCAACGCTCGAAATCATGGTGCGGCGGGTGTGGCGACGGCTACCGGACGAGGAGCGCACGTTGCTCGCGCGCATCTGCGTGCATCCCGGCCGTGCGCCGGCCGATGTCTACGCCGCCGATCCCGCCTACGCCCGGCTCATCGCGCGTGAGCTGTTGCGCCCAGACGGTGCCGGCGGTGTGAGCGTGCCCACCTTTGCGCGCGACTTCGTCCACGCCATGGTCCCCGTCGACGTGCGGGCCGGGCTGCACCTGCAGGCCGCCCGCGAACAGGAACAGCGCCTGGATTTCACGGCGGCCGCGTGGCACTACCTCGCCGGGCGCGAACCGGCGATGGCGGTGTGGACCTGGTGGCGGCATCGCGACGCGGAGACCCATCAGGGCCGCGGGGCGGCGGCCCGCGCCATCTTCGCGGATGTGGCGGAGGCCGATCTGCCCCAGGCCGACGATCGGCGCGCCCTCGCCTTGCTTCGCGCAGGTTGGCATCGTGCGCTGGGCGATACCGAGGAGGGGCTCGCGGCGCTGGAGGCCGCACCCTGGCCGAGCGGACACCCGGCCACGGGCAGCGCCCGCCTGCTGCGCGGCCAGCTGCTCGAGACCCGCGGGCGCATCGATGCGGCGCTGAGCGAGCTGCGCCAGAGCCTGCGCGAGTTTGCGACGACGCGCGAGCGCGATGCCGCCCGCGCCCAAACGGCCATCGGTTTCGTCCACCTGCGCGAGCGGGAGCTCGATCAAGCCCGGCGCGCCGCGCTGGACGCCCACGTGCAGGCGCTCAGCTTCCGTGGCTTTGTCGAGACCCAGGCCGGCCAGTTTGAACCCGCGCAGGCCCTGCTGGAACAGGCGCTGGATCTGGCGCGGGCCGGTCAGGCCAATCCCGCCCTGATGCGCGAGGCGCTATCTCGCCTCGGAACGTTGTGCTGGCAGCGCGGTCAGACCACTCGGGCGCGGGATTTGCTCGGGCAGGCCCTGACGCTGGCGACCGAGATGGGCGACACGCTGAGCGGGCTGTATCTGCGCATCAACCTGGCGGCCGCGGCCTTGACGGACGGCGATGCCGCGACCGCGCTCGCGCAGTCCCGCGCCGGTCTGGCAGTCGCGGAGCCGATGGGGCACGCCTACCTCATCGCCGGGCTGAGCGTCAATGCCGCGGAGGCCTGTCTTGCGTTGGGCGATCCGGCCGAGGCGGAGCGCCTGGCGCGGACCGCGCTGGCCCAGGAGGAGACTGCACCGCTGCCGTATGCGCTGACCGCGCTCGGGCGCGCCCAGCTCGCGCAGCGCGACCCACAGGCCGCGCACACGCTGGGCGAGGCCGTCGCGCGCGCCGAGGCCATCGAGGATCGGTTTGCGCGCGCGCACGCCCTGCACTGGCGCGCGCGCGCCGGCGATGCGGCCTCGGAACCCCTCGCGGCCGCAGCCTTTGCGGCGCTTGGGGTGCCAAGGCCCAAGGCGTAAGGTGACGAACCGCCCACGGTGGTCTCGCCCGCCTATAATCTCCGCATGCCCTCAGAAGACGCAAAGCTGGTCCTGGTGGTGGATGACGAGCCCCGGATGACCAATTTCATCCGCATGAACCTCGAGCTGGAGAACTTCCGGGTGGTCGCAGCCGAGAATGGGCTCGAAGCCATCAAGCAGTCGCGCGAGCGCCTCCCCGATTGCATCCTGCTCGACGTCATGATGCCGGAGATGGATGGCTTTGAAACGTTGCGCGCGCTGCGCGAGGAAACCAACGCGCCGATCATCATGCTCACCGCTCGCAGCGACGAGGACGACAAGGTGCGCGGCTTGAACCTGGGCGCCGACGACTACATCACCAAGCCCTTCAGCCCGCGCGAGCTGGTCAGCCGCGTCAAGGCCGTCGTGCGCCGCGCCGAGCTGCCCTCGCAGGTCGACAAGGCGCCCATCCGCGTCGACGACCACCTGCAGGTCGATTTCAACCGGCGCGAGGTCATCGTCGGCGGGAACGCCATCAAGCTGCGCCCGACGGAATGGCGGCTGCTGTATCACCTCATGCAGAACGCCGGGTGGGTGGTGCCGCACGAGACGCTGCTGACCAAGGTGTGGGGCTGGGAATACCGCGACGAGACGCAATACCTGCGCCTCTACATCACCTACCTGCGCCAGAAGATCGAGCCCGACCTCCAGCACCCGCGCTACATCCTGACCGAGCGCGGGGCCGGGTATCGCTTCGTCGACTACAAGGGCAAGAGGTAGCGCAGATCGGCTGTGTGCGTCAGGCGATGTGCATGAGCGAGCGCTTGAGCTTGCCGCCCACCCGCGCGATGCGTCGCCAGCCGCTGTTGTCGTTGAGCGTGATCCAGCGCCGCTCCTCGATCCGGTAGAACCAGTCCTTGTCCTGCTGGAAATACACCTGCAGGTTTTCGCCCTCCCAGATGTTCAGGATCTCGTTGCCGTGGGCGTGGATCTCGTCGAAGTCGGTCGTGGCCTTCTGACCCATCTCGCTGTACAACCGATTGAGTTCAACCAGCAGCGCATTGACGTCCGGGCGCAGCGGGTTGGCGTTCAGGCCGATCTTGCGCGCCTCGGGCAGCAGGATGGGATAGCTGTGCGACGGGTATTTCGAGTTCAGCGTCGTGGCGATCTGATTGGCGACGGCCTCATCCGCGATGTGGTGCGCCAGCAGCTCGCGACAGAGCATGATCGACAACGACTCGGCGCGGTCCACCGCCCCGATCACCAGCGGATGCACCCACTGGAAGAGGTGCTTGTAGGGATTCTCGGTCGAGTCGGGCTGTTCGGCGCGCCACAGCCGGATCACGCGCTGCAGTTCGTCCAGGCTGACGCTCACCCGCTCGTTGTCGCGATCGACGGGCGAGAGGGCATGGTTGAGTGAGGTGTCGACGGCGGTGAGATAAGCCGTCGGGCCCATCAGGATTTCGTTCGCGCCCAGCGCGATCATCGTCGCCGCCGAGGCGCACTCGAGCGGGACCAGGGCGACCAGCCGGCGACAGTGCTGGCGCAGCAGGCTGACCAGGCGCAGCGAGACCTGACCGCTGCCGCCATCCGACTTGAGAAAGAGATAGATCGTCTCGTGCTGGCCCAGCTTGTCGAGCAATTCGTACAGCGCAATGACATCGTTGTGGCAGACACTGCCGCGCGGGTTGTTCCAGTACGCGATCAGCGGTCCGCCCAGGGCCCTGGAGGCCTCGGCGATGACGCGTTGCGTCTGCTCGAACAGGACGGGTGGCTGCTTGACCTTGGCTTTGGTGGGCTCAGGCGGTGTCGCGGTTTGCGCTTCTGTCATACCGCGAGTATAGCCAGTGCAACGCTATCCCGCGGCAGCCGCAGCGTTGCGGTTGAGCATCACCAGATACCAACCGAGCTCGGCCAACCACGGCAGTTCATGCAGCATTGGCGCCGTCCTGGCCGCCCCGGTGAGTTGCAGGCCGCGACCAAAATTGCGCCCGGTCTGCTGCAGCCGCAGGAGCGGTTCGCCGGCCTCGGTCTGAAACTCGATCGCCATGCCGCTCGGGTTTAGCGCCGCCGAAAACTGGCGGCCGTCGTCGAGCGTAAGGGTGCCGCGAATGGAGCGCAGGTTGCGCCGAAACACGCCCAGGCGCAGCCCCGTCACGGCGGAGCGGATGGCGATCTCGGTGTGCAGAAACCCGGCCCGCTCAAACGTCCAGCGCCCCTCCGCGCAGGTCGCCAACGCGGAGGCGCCGTCCGGCCGGGACAGCGCGAGCGTGGCGACGGGTTCGTCGCCGTCTCGAAGCACAAATTCCGGGCGCAAGGCACGGGTCTGCACCCAGTCCAGGCCACGCCCGATCAGTTTTTGCAGCGCTTTCATCATCACTCCCGAGCGCCGTGATCGTCCCACGTCGCCCTTTCCTGTGATACGAAGAATAGACGCCAACGATGCGGAATCTGCCGGAAATCAGGTGACTTTTCGCGCTTTCTGACCCTGCGGGGTATCCTCAATTTCGAAACCCAGGTCGCGGGCCTTCGCCCGAAGCGCATCGGCATCCGCCCAGCGCCGCTCCTTGCGGGCCAGCGCGCGCGCGTCGAGCACGGCCTGAACTTCGGCGGGGATGGCGACAGCCTCCGGCTTCCAGGTCAGCAGGTCCAGCCCGAGGATGCGGTCGAACACGCCCATCGTGGCGTGCCGCACGCCGGACGGAAGGTCGCTGCGCACCAGCTCCCAGGTCACGGCCAACGCGCGCGGCAGGTTGAGGTCGTCGTTGACGGCGTCGGTGAAGCGCGCGACAAACGCCGCATCGGGCGCGGCGGCGGCATCGGCCGGCCAGCCCAGCACGGCCGCGCGCAGGCGATTGAGCGCCGCGCGGGCGCCCTCCAGCGCCTCCCAGTTGAAGTTCAGCTTGCTGCGGTAGTGGGCGCCGAGGCAGAAGAAGCGCCAGACCAGCGGCTCGTAGCCCTCGTCGATGAGGGTCTGCACGCGCAGGAAGTTGCCCATCGACTTGCCCATCCGGCTGCTGTCGATCTGCAGGAAGTAGCCGTGCATCCAGAAGTTGGCCAGGCGCGTGCCGTGGCGCGCCTGCGTCTGCGCGATCTCGTTCGGGTGATGGACCATGATGTGATCCTCGCCCCCGCAGTGGATGTCGAAATACGGGCCGAGATAGCGCGCGGCCATCGCTGAGCACTCGATGTGCCAGCCCGGGAAGCCCGTGCCCCACGGGCTCGCCCATTCCATCTGGCGCTTCTCCTCCGGCGCGCTGAACTTCCACAGCGCGAAGTCGGTGGGATGGCGCTTCTCGGCCATCTCCACGCGCGCGCCCGCCTGCAACCCTTCGGTGTTGAGTCGCGCGAGATAGCCGTAGTCGTCCACGCGCGAGGTGTCAAAGTACAGGCCATCCGAGGTGCGGTAGGTGAAGCTGCGCGCCTCGATTTCGCGGATGAAGTCGATTTGTTCTGCGATGTGATCCGTCGCGCGACACCACACGTGCGGCTCGTTGATGTTGAGCCGGCGCAGATCGGCCTGAAAAGCCTCGGTGTACATCGCGGCGATCTCCCAGGCGCTGCGGCCCGTCCGGCGCGAACCCTTCTCCATGCGATCCTCGCCGCTGTCGGCATCCGAGGTGAGATGGCCAACGTCGGTGATGTTCATCACGTGCTTGACCGCATAACCGTTGAAGACGAGCACGCGGCGGAGCAGGTCCTCGAAGATGTAGGTGCGCAGGTTGCCGATGTGGGCGTAGTCGTAGACCGTGGGGCCGCAGGTGTACATCCCGACGGCGGGACCGTTCAGGGGCTCGAAGTCGCGCAGGGTGCGTGTGTACGTGTCAAAGAAGCGAAGCATGGTCGTGCTATCGTAGCCGATCAGGCGTCGTGTTGGTCGTCGCGTGGCACGACCGCGTCCGGGAGGGCCTTGAGTTTGGCGATCAGCTCGGGATCCTGGAGCTCCTCGAAGTGTTGCCCGATCACGGGGAGGGTGGCGCGCACATTCACGTTTTCGGCACCCAGCCCGCGCGCGAGGCCGGCGACCGTGAGCGCGGCCTGCTGCCCGGCCCGCTCGAACAGGCCCTTGTCGATGGCGGCATTGACCATGGCATTCATGGCATCCCGGCGTGCCTCATCCATGAGCGCGAGCTCGTGTCCGCTCAGCCAGCCCTTCTTGCGCTCGACCACGCGCGTGAGCGATTCGTCGACATACACCATCAACACCTTGGTCGGCGGCAGGGTGATGTCCACGCCGGCGCCGCTGATTTTGATGTCATCCTCGGTCAGGTGCTTGAGGTTGACCCCGGCAACGATGCGCACGCCGACGTCCATGACCAGCTCCTCCCCCAGCATCTTGTTGCGCAGCCCGACGAAGAGCGCTTCCCCATCGTCGACCTTCTTGTCGCGCTCCTTCTTCACCGTCACCGTGCCAATCTGGCCCAGGCTGACCAGGGCGGCGGCGCGAATCTCATTGACCAGCACCGTGGGCGTGAGCAGCGTCGTCGTCACGCGCGGGGCTTCGAGCTTCCCGGGCGGGCGGCGCGCGCCGAGAAAGAGCGCGACCAGGCAGGCAAAGACCAGCCCGGCGGCGAGGATGGCGTCGAGGTTGACCCCCCGCACGCTGTAGGCAAGATAGAAAAGGGCGATGGCCGCGGCCACGAGCACGAGATACGTCCATCCCTGACGGAGCAGCTTTTTTGCAGTGTTGGCGACGTTGAGCATGCGGGCATTCTAGCGCCCGTCCTCTTCCATCTGGGACACCTGTCTCAACACAAAGGGGTCGATTGACCCTGCCCTCGCGGCCGGTGCTGGGATAAGACTGAAGCGGACCCCTGGGTCTGCGCGTCCGCTTCGGGCGCGCGGTGTCCTGTCTTCATTCACGAGGTAAATCCAATGGAAGTTACAACCAGAGAGCTGTGGACGCTGATCCACGGCATGGGCTTCGGGGCCATCTTCCTGCTCGCGTTCGCGGGCGGTCTGGCCGGCCTGTACAGCTTCAAGCCAGAATGGGTGACCGTATCCGGCATTAATGAGCGCGCGCGCCGTCTTCAGATCGGCATGTGGGTGCTCGCCGCCGTGGTCTGGCTGACCGTGATCACCGGCACCTGGGTGGTGTATCCCTGGTACCGCGCCGCGCCGCCTGCCGGCATCGACACCAAGGTGGCCGCGCAGCTGCTGAACTACCCGCGCTACTTCCTGCTGGCGAGCAAGACGACGGCAGAGTGGCATACGTTTGGCATGGAGTGGAAGGAGCACGTCGCCTGGCTGGCGCCCATCGCCGCCACGGTTGTCGCGTTTGTCACGTCGCACTACGGCGCGACGCTGAGCAAGCACCCGCAGATCCGCCGCGCCGCGGCGATCTTCTTCATCCTCGCCTTCGTCGCCGCCGCCGCTGCTGGCGCGTTCGGCGCCTTCATCACCAAGGCCGCTCCGCTGCACTAGGCCAGGTCGATTGGAATTCAAAGCGTCAGGAGAAAACTGTCATGGCAAACGAAAACAAGATCACGATCACGACCAAGGCTGAGCAGATCGAGCTGGCCGATGTCGCCAATGGCCCCGTGAACGCCAGCTTCATTGCTGCAGGCATCGGCGCTGCGGCGCTGGGTCTGATCATTCCGCTCAGCGAGGCGCTCCCTGCCTTCAAGACCTTCCTCACCTGGGACAAGGGCGTGGGTCCGCTCTCCGGCAAGACGATCATCCCCACCGTGCTGTTCTTCATCGTGTGGGCGGTGCTCGGCATTCTGTGGAAGGGCAAGAACACCACCACCCGCACGGCCGTCACGATCGGGCTGGTTGGCTTCGCCATTGGTCTGATCGGCAGCTTCCCGCCGGTCTTTGAGGCTTTCACGGCGAAATAACCGCGCTTGTCTGGCACGGGTCCAGACCCGCGCCCCTCGCGACTGAGAGGCCGCCTCGGTTCCATGCCGGGGCGGCCTCTCACGCGTCCCGGCCAGGCCGCTCGCGCTTCTCGTCGAGGTGATGGCGCACGGCATAGACGGCCAGCTCGACGCGATTGCCGAGATGCAACTTGTCCAGCATGTCGCTGACATGGTTGCGCACCGTCTTCTCGGCCAATGCAAGCTGCGCGCCAATTTCCCCGTTGCTCATGCCGCGCGCGATGAGCTCGAGCACGTCGAGCTCCCGTTCGGACAGGTCACGAAAGGCATCCTGGTCGCTCTTGCGATCCGCCTCGCGCAGGCGCGCCATCAGGCGTGCGGTCGTCGCTGCATCCAGCACGGCCTCCCCGCGCCCCGCTGCGGCAATGGCCCGCAGCAACTCGGCATTGCCGACCTGTTTCAACACATAGCCAATGGCCCCGGCCCGTATCGCGCGCGCCACCAGCTCATCATCCGCAAACGAGGTCAGGATGACGATGCGCATGTCGGGCATGGCTGCGACAATGCGTTGCGTGGCATCCAACCCGCTCTCACCGGGCATACGGATGTCCATCAGGATGACGTCGGGCCGGTGACGTTGCGCCATCTCGAGCGCCGTCGCCGCGCTGCCAGCCTCAGCCACGACCTCCATCCCGGGATGATCGTTGATCAGCGTCATCAGCCCGAGCCGGACGATCTCGTGATCGTCGACCAGCATGACCCGAATTCGGCTCATGGCACATCCTCCCAGGGCACGTCGACGATGACGCGCGTCCCGCGTCGGCCGCCGGGCTCGATGCGCAGCTCCCCGCGCAGCAGGCGCGCGCGCTCGCGCATGTTGCGCAGCCCGTAGCCGGCGTTGACGCGGGCGGGCATGCCCGTGCCATCGTCCTGCACCATCACCCGCAGGCCCTCCGCGTTGCGCTGCGCGAGCAGAAGCACACGCCGCGCCTGCGCGTGTCGCACAACGTTTGAGAGGGCTTCATTGACGATGGTGACGAGATGGTCGGCCCGCTCGGAATCCATGCTGTCTTCGGCTGTCAGGTTGCTTTCGAGCGTGATCTCGATGAACGACGCCCAGCGTCGGTCCCGCGCAAGGCTGGCCAGGGCCTCCCGCAGCGGCACGCCGGCCGGGGTTGCCCGCAGCTCGCCCAGGTTGCGCCGCAATGCCGTGACGGCATCGCGCAACACGGCGACGGCGCGGTCCAGGCGGTCGCGCAGGGGAGAGGGATCCGGTGCTTGCGCCTGCGCCGACTCCACCAGCAGACCGGCGGTGTAGACGAGCTGGATGGCGCCATCGTGCAAGTCCCGGCCGATGCGCTCGCGCTCGGCGGCCAGGATCTGCGCCTGCTCCATCCGCTCCACCTGCCGGACGACTTCCACGTCGAAGACCTCCAGCGCGCGGATGATCGTGAAGGCCAGGACACCACCGCACAACGAGCGGAATACGGTCACGGGAAGACCAACGGTGTTCTGGAAGGCCAAGCCGTTGATGAGGTTGCCCGGGAAGAAGCCGACCTGCGGGACGATGACGCCGGCCAGGACGGCGTACAACGCCAGCGAATAACCTGCCACGCGCAGCGCACGGACGATCTCGGGCAGGCCCAGGGGCGCGATCCGCTCCAGCGCGTGGCGACGCAATCCGTAGGCCGCGAGCAGCGCACCCGGCAACCCGATGAAATAGCGTGCCAGCGCATTGGCCGTGCGCGACCACTCGTCAAAGGTCGGGGCAACCGGTAGCACGCCATACAGCGCGATGGCAAACCACACGACGAACAGGACCGCTGGCACCGCGCGCAGGCGCGTCAACACGGCCGCTGAGACAAAACCGTGCAGCAGGGAAAGCCCGAAGGCCAGCAGACAGGCGAAAGAAAGGCCGAGCAAGGCGTTGCGCCCGGCCATCAGGAAGTGAATCGTGGACTCCGGCAGGAAGCGCGATTGGATCGGGATGAAGACCTCGCCCCACTCGTAGGCGCCGTGGATCAGGCCAAAGAGCGCCAGCCACTGCAGGCTGCGCGCCAGTTCGAGTCGGGATCGCCGCCGCGTCTGAAGGGCCACGGCCAGCCCCATGACAAAGAAGACCTGACCATACACAAAGTAAATCAGATCGCGGTTCGCGGCGATGAGATCGGAGAGTTCCATCCGTACGCCGGACAGTATCCCCCATCCCACTCATGGACCTATGGCACCGTCAGCGTCGTCAGCACCACTTCGCTGCCCGATCCGTCCGCCAGATTCGGCCGCTCGAAACTCGGGAAGCGATACCACCCGATCACCAGGCGGTACTCGCCGGCGGGCAGGTCGGGCGGCAGCGCCAGCGAGCGCGTGTCGGTGATGGCCTCGCCGCTCTGCCAGCCGCCGGTCGGCCGCGAGCCGGAGACGGGGGCGGCATCCGACCCGGCGACGCGGGCGTCCTCACTCCCCCTCCGCAGGTGGACAAAGAGCGTGTAGTCCGTCGAGGGCTTCGCATCGGCGCGCCAGAGCAGGTCGAAGACCAACGTGCCGCCGGGCTGGATGTTGCGCGCGCGCCAGCGCCAGCCGGTGAGCGTCAGCCCATCCGCCCAGCGGTCGTTGCGCGGTGTGATCGGACCGCCCTCCGCGGGAATGCGCTCGAACAGGGCAAGGGTGGAATCACCGCCCGAGACGAGTTTCGAGCGCACCGCCACCGACGCCAGGCGGCGCTCGATCAGAGGCCTCGGCGTGACAATCGCATCACGCCCATAGTTCAGCAGCCAGATGCGCGCATGGTTCGCGCTGTAGGCGTCGTAGGCCTGCGCGATGCGCTCCTCCGACCAGTTGTTCTGGACCACGAGGGGCTCCTGCGGCAGCGGGCCGTAGTAGGCATATTGAAAGATCTGGTCGCTGTTCTGCAGGATGACGCCATCGCCGGGCTGGGCCTCGCGTCGGATGAGCGTGAGCAGCTCGTCGTAGCGGCTCTTGGCCCAGCTGCGGTCGAAGAGCGTCAGCGCGCCGCTCGTGGCGAGCGCGAGAACGACCAGCCAGGTCACCAGCCGGCCCGCCCGCGGCAAACGGTCATAGCCCAGCGCCAGCGCCAGCCCGGCTGGCAGCAGGGCAAAGAGGAAGTAGCGCGGGTGAAAGACCGGAACCAGACTAGATGTCAGCGTCGCGATGGCCAGCGCGCCCAGCATCCAGCCGGCCGCGAGCGCGCGCCGCTCGCGCAGCGCCCTCCCCCTCAGGAGACCCAGCACGATCAACGCCGCCAGGGCCACGGCCACGGGCCACAGACGCGGATCGGGCGTGGCCCCCGCGGTCAAGCCCAGCCAGCCCTGGCCGAAATTCGCGAGCAGCGTCGGCAGGGCGGGAAGCAGGCCCTCGCTGTGGGCGGCCTGAACATTGCGCGACTGGATGCCGAAGAACCAGCCCCCGTAGAGCAGCGCAATCGCCGCATGCGCGGTCGCCCAACCGCGCCAGTCCACCCGACGGCGCATGGCCAGCAGGAACAGGAAGACGGCGTCGACAGCGACGATGGCCACCGCGTACAGGTGCACGCCCATCGCGGCGATGGATAGAGCTGCATACAACGTCCAAAGCACAGCCGTGCGCCCTTGACCTGTCGCGAGGCGCGTCGTCGTGAGCATGGCCCCGGCCATCAGCGCGCAGGCCAGCGCATACATGCGCGCCTCCTGCGCGTAGTAGGTGGCAAGCGGGGCCAGCGCCACCCAGGCGACCACCAGCAGCGTTGCCGCCGGGCGCGCGGCGCGCGGGAGCACCCAACCTGCCAGGCGGAGGCTCAAGGCCCCAAAGACCAGCGCACACAGCACCGAGCCATAACGGATGGCAAACACGCTCTCGCCAAACGCCGCCCGCGCCAGCTTGAGGGCGGCGTAGTAGCCAGTCGGGCTGTTGTCGAGACCCTGAAACAACTGCGCCCAGGGCTGCGTGCTGGCCCAGACGGCGAAGGCTTCATCGCCCCACAACGCGCGCCACCCCAGCGACAGCGTGGCGATGCCAAACCCGACGAAGAGGATGGCGCCTGTCGCCAATCGCCGTTTGCAGTGCGTCATGGGTGTCGACCCGTCAGTCCGGCAGGGCCGTCTGCATCAGGCGCAACCAGTTGCCGTGGTTGATCTTATCGACATCGGCACGGGTGTAGCCGCGTTTCAACAGGGCCTGGCCGATCTTGCCCAGATCGCGCGAAGTGTCCAGCTCGGCGGGGATGGACTCGGCACCCAGCCCGCCGTCGAAGTCGCTGCCCAGTGCCGCATGATCGGCGCTGCCGGTCAGCTGACAAACATAGTCGATGCAGCGGATGATGTCATCGATCGTCACCGCCTGCTTGGGCTCGGGCCGCGCCCAGGTGTGGCGCAGGAAGCGGTTGTAGAGCACGCTGCCAATCACGCCACCGCGCGCGGCGATGCCGCGGATGACGTCATCGGGCAGATGCCGGTCGGTCGGCGTGATCTTCTGCGGGTTGCTGTGCGAGGCCATGATCGACTTGCCCTCGAAGCGATCCAGCGCCTCGCGCGAGGAGGCCTCGGCCATGTGGCTGAGGTCAAGGATCATGCCAAACGCGGCGATGTGCTCCAGCAGCTCGCGGCCGAGATCGGTCAGCGGCCCCGGCGCGCGGGTGCCGCCGCAGTAGCGCGTGCCCGCCCAGGCCGGCCCGATGGCGCGCACGCCGCGCTCATACCACCACTCCAGCTCCTTTGGCTCCCGCACCGGGTCGGCGCTCTCCATCAGCAGCATGACGCCCAACGGATGAATCTCTCCCGGTGCCCGCTTCTTCGCGGCCGGCGTGAGCGCACCGGCCGGGCTGGCCTGCATCCCCCAGGCCGCCAGCAGCTCGGTCAGGTCGCGGCGGGTCTTGATCAGCCGGATGTGCTGCTCGCGATCCGCCCAACGGTGATACCAGTCCAGCTGGCGCACCCCGGAGGCATGCGCCTCCTTCACCGTCGTGTAGGACAGCGCCTCGGTCAGCGGGGTCGTGGTCGCGTTGCGCGGCCCGACGAAGATCGTGCCAAAGGTCAGCCCAACGCGCGCGCGCAGCATGTCCGGCAGCCCGACGATGCACTGCCCGTTCTCCTTCTCCTGCGCGCCACCGCGTTCCAGCGCGCGCGTGCGATGCGCGCCGTTGCGATAGTCGCGGGAGAAGCACAGCGCGTTGTAGGCGATGTCCAGGTGGGCGTCAATGATGAAGTTCATGGGTTAGAAGAAGAGCTTCAGGATCGAGAGAATGCCCTGGCTCCACGGCACGCGGTGCGAGACCCCGGTCGCCCCGGCGAAGCGCGCGACGTTTGCCACATACCAGTCGTAGTTGCGGATGAGCGCATCCTTGTTCGAGTATTTCGGCGCGTAACCCAGCGCCTTCTCGGCCTTCTCGATCGAGACAAAGGATTCCTTGTAGGCGGTCTCATACACCCACTTGTAAAGCGGCGAGAGCTTGAAGAATTCCAGGATGCGCAGCGTCCACACCATCAGCGTGGCGACCCGGAAGGCGATCACACGCTTGCCCTTGCCGGCGTGATCGAGCACGGCCTGGAAGTCGGCCTTCATCGTCCCGAACACCTTCGCGCCGATGTTGAAGGTGTCATTCACCCGTTCTGCGGGCAGGGTGAGGCACAACCAGATCGCCTCGCACAGGTCCTCGACATCGAGATACTGATACAGGTTGTCGCCCTTGCCGATGACGGGCCAGTTGTGGCCGGTGCTGGCCCAGTCATACAGCATGGCAAACACGCCCAGGCGCTCCGGACCGATGAACGACTTGGGCCGGATGATCGGCACGACCAGGCCCTTCTGGCGATACGCCTCGCAGGCCTTCTCCGCCTCGATCTTGGCGATGCCATACGGCCCCACACCCTGCAGGCGGTCGGTCTCGAGCAAGGGGTGATGGTCGGGGATGCCATACACGGCGGTCGAGGAGATGTGCACCATCCGTTTTGCGCCGGCCTGGAAGGCCGCCTCGCACACATTGCGCGAGCCGTCGATGTCGGTCGTGAAGATGTCCTCCTTCGAGTACAGCGGCAGCGCCGCGGCGCAATGCACGACCAGGTCGGTGCCCGCAAAGGCGGTCTTGAGCGCCTCCGGGTTGCGGATATCGCCCTTGTGGAAGTCGATGCGGTCGCGCTCCGGGTAGTCAAAGTCGGCGATGTCGATCACGCCGACCTGATGGCCGCGCGCGAGGAGGTAGCGGGTGAGGTTGATGCCGAGAAAGCCCGACCCGCCCGTGATGACGATTTTCATGACAGGACGGACTATAACGCGGCGGGTGCACCGGCGCGCCGGCCGCGGGGCGCTACACTTCCGATATGTCCGACATCCCGACCCTCACCCTGCGCGGGCTGAGCGAGCTCACCGGCGCGGTCGATGACCTCACCCGGACGACGGGGCTGCGCTGGTGGTTTCGCGGCCACACCAACGCCGGTTGGGATCTGTTGCCCGGCGCCCGGCGCATGTTCAGCAAGAGCGAGGAGCGCCACGTCGCAAACGAGTTCTACGTGCGGGCGCGCTCGCGGCATCCCGACTGCCCCGCCCACGACGACTACGGCGGCTGGCTGGCGCTGATGCAGCACTTCGGCCTGCCCACCCGGCTGCTGGACTGGACCTACTCGCCGATGGTGGCCGCGTTCTTCGCCACCGAGCGCTACCACCCGCACAGTGACCCGCCCGCCGTCGCGCACGATGCCTGCATCTGGGCGCTCTCGCCGACCGAGCTGAACGCGGCGCAGGGTTTCGAGCCCCTGCTGTATCCGCTCAACGCCTACATGCTGCAGGGCCTTGTCCGCCCGGCGCTCAAGGGCGAGGACGGCACGGATGCCGTCGTGGCCGCCACGCCGGTCGAGACCGACCTGCGCATGCTCGTCCAGCAGGGCGCCTTCACCGCGCATGCCTCCACGGTGGCGCTCAACGGCATGCCCGACTGCAACCGCTGGTTGCGTAAATTCGTTATCCCGGCCGAGCACCTGCCCGCCTTTGCGCGTGAGCTGGCCCTGCTCGGCCTCCGCCTCGGGGACCTCTTCCCCGATCTGGACAACCTCGCGCGCGAGTTGCGCGGCTGGCGCCGTCGGCGCTGAAGGAGCAGGATGAGCCTTCGTATCTGTCTGGCCGGTGCCACCGGGTGGGCGGGGTCCGCGCTTGCGCGCGGGATCGCGCGCACGACCGACCTCCAGCTCGTGGCCGCCGTGTCCCGTGGCGCGGCGGGTCGCAGCCTCGGTGATGCGCTCGGCGAGCCCGCGCTTGCCGGGGTCCCGGTCCATGCCACGGCCGCGCAGGCGCTGGCCGTGCCGTGCGATGTCTTCGTCGAATACACAAAGCCGGATGCGGCCCGGGCCAACGTGCTGGCCGCGCTGGCCAGTGGTGCCAACGTGGTGGTGGGCACCTCCGGTTTGACAGATGCCGACTACGCCGACATCGATCAGGTTGCGCGGGCGCGCGGACGCGGCGTGCTGGCCTGCGGCAATTTTGCGCTCACCGTGGCGCTGCTGCAGAAGTTCGCCCTGCTCGCCGCGCGCGTGCTGCCGCAGTGGGAGATCATCGACTACGCCAGTGACCGCAAACGCGACGCGCCCAGCGGCACGGCGCGCGAGCTGGCGGCCCGTCTGGGCGAGGGGCGGCCCCCCGCGCACACGGTGCCGGTCGAGGACACCGTCGGCCCGCGCGAGGCGCGCGGTGCCACCCTGGGTGGCACGCAGGTGCATTCCGTTCGTTTGCCCGGGCACACCCTCGGCGTCGATGTCGTCTTCGGCTTGCCGGATGAGACCCTCACCCTGCGCCACGTGGCCGGGACCAGCGCCGAACCGTATGTGGGCGGCGCCCTGCTGGCAATCCGCAAGGTGGTGGGCCGGGTCGGCGTCACGCGCGGGTTGGACCGCGTGCTCGACGACCTTTAGCGCGGGACAAACGCGAGGATCGTCCCCGGGAAGCTGTCGGTAGCGAGGAGGAAGCCGCGCCCGGGCAGGACGACCAGGCCTTCCCAGTTGCGCGCGGTCTGGCAGTTCAAGAGCGTCAGTTGGACGGGGGGCGTCTCCGTCAGCGCCACGCCCTGCGCCGTCGCGCGCAGCTCGACCAGGCGTTCCACCTGCGGGCAGCGCGCGTGGCTCTCGCCCTGCCCGAAGCGCGCGGCCAGCGCATCGGGCGCGGGCTTGAGCTTGGCGGCATCGCCAGGGAATTGATAGTTGATCACCCAGAAGCGGCCGTCGGCATCGGCGGGTGTCGCATCGGTGAGGCGGTATTCGAGCGTGGCCGCGGGCAGCGTGCCGGCGGCGCGCAGACCTCCGGCGGTGTCAAAGAGGTGCGCAACCGGTTTCGCATTGACCGCCGCGCCGTTGGCTTCGTAAAACGTCAGCAGGCGATCTCCAAACACGGCGATCGCTTCATCGCTCAGGTTGTCGAGCGGGGCCTGGGCGGGGACGTCCTGGCGCGTCGGCGCGTCGAGCCGGGCGGCGCTGTCATCGGCGGCGAGCGCGCCGGCCACCAGCGCGCCGACCATGTCGTTCGGCCCGCGCCGCCGCTCGATCGTCAGGTAGAGCTGGTCGCCGATGATGGCGATGGCCTCGAAGCCCTCGAACCCCGGGAGCGTACGCGCCAGCCCGCCATCGTCCAACGGAATTTTGCGCGGCACCAGCGCCGCCGTCGTGCGGCCCTCGATCACATCCAGGAGGGCCTGCCGGGGGAGCGCCAGCAGCCCGCCGACGCGGTCGGGGTATTGCGGCAGCAGGATGAGCGTGTCGCCGTGCCAGGCCAGGCCGGAGAGCTCCACCTGGGCGGCGTCGAAGGGAGCTGCCAGCGGCAGGGGGACGGGCGTGCGCTCGGTGGGTCGGCCGACCGGCGCGGTCGCGGCCGCAGTCTGGGTCGGTGCCGGCGCGCAGGCGGCAAGCGCGATGAGAAGCGCGGCCGCGCAGCCCGCCAGTGCATGACAACGAACGTTGGACGGCGCGAGCATCATCGACGTGTGAAACCGGGCGCGTTCAGCGTTTGGGCGTCCGCTGGCCGCGCTGCTTGACGGCCTCGTACACCAGCAGGGCGGCCGAGACCGAGACGTTGAGCGAGTTCACCTTGCCGGACATGGGGATGAGCGCGCGGACATCGGCCTGCTCGAGCCAGAAGCGGCTGAGGCCGTATTTCTCCTCGCCCACCAGGATGGCGAGGGGGCCGGTGAGGTCGAGGTCGGTGAAGGACTGCGTGGCGGCCGGCGTGGTCGCCAGCAGGGCGATGCCGCGCGCGCGCAGCCAGGCAAGTGTTTCTGCGTTGGACGCCGTCGCGACCGGGACACTGAACAGGGCACCGATGCTGGCGCGGACGACGTTGGGGTTGGTCAGGTCGGCGATGGGATCGCAGACGATGACGGCATCCGCGCCGGCCGCGTCGGCGGTGCGCAGGATGGCGCCGAGGTTGCCGGGCTTCTCCACCCGTTCGGCGACGATGAGGAGCGGGTGTTCCTTGAGCGGCGGCAGGCGGTCCAGCGTGAAGGCCGGGCGTGGGGCGACGGCAAGCCAGCCGTCCGGCCCATCGCGGTAGGCGATCTTGCGGAAGACCGGTTCCGTAACCTCGATCAGTTCCGCGCCGGCGCGGCTGCACGTGGCGCGGAAGGCCTGGGCGTCGGTGGCGGCGAGCTTGATCAGGGCCGGGCAGAAGAAGAGCGCGCGCAGGCCGGGCAGGCAGGTGACGGCCAGCGAGAGGTCGTCATAGCCCTCGACCAGCATGAGGTCGTCGGAGTCGCGCGTCTTCTTGTCGCGCAGGGCGACCGCGTGCTTGATGCGGGGGTTGGTCAGGCTGGTGATGAGCTGCGCCACGCCGGGGATTGTACGGGAGGGACGGAGGATGGCCGGACAACGGGCACTGGCCACGCCTTGAATTGACACGCGGGACCATCGACATCGCCGCGGCGCGACCCCGGCGTATTGTGTGCGGCATCAGCAGCCAGGACAGACAACCCGGCCCGCCGCGAATCCGCATCGGGCGGCAGCCGTTCGATCGCCTGTCAGGCGCCCGCGGCGTCGGCCCCATCGGCCCAGAAGACAGACGGAAAATGAAGGGTACACTTCCGACCAATGCCGCCCAACGTCGCCGGGCTTCCTCCAAATTTCGTCACCCGCGTCAAGCATGTGATTGCGCCGTTGAGCACCACGCTGGCTGAACGCCGCTCACTCCTTACCGAAGCATTCACGACCAACGGTGGCCTGAGTCTGGTGCGCGACATCGACGTGGACGCGCGCGCCGGTCTTTTTGCCGTCGATTGCGTCGGGAAGCTTCTTGCGATGTCGTGCTTTGCCAGCGGCCAGCACCCTCTTGCGGCGCTGCTGGAGGTTGCCCGAGATCGGCTTGGCGCCGAAGCCGATGCTAAGATCGGCGAGCTAATAACGCTGAGCAATGGCCTTTGCGCGCAAGAGGCACGACCACGCGCCACCGCCCCGCCACAGGACGCGGTTGCGCCGATCCACCAGGCGCCTGTGCAGAGCGCGGAAACCCCGCGCGACGAGCGGCTGCCGAGTGTCTTCATCAGCTACCTGCATGCCGACGCAACCCCCGCCAAGAGGCTCGTGGCCGCCCTCCGGGCCGCCGGACACACCGTCTGGATTGACACCTTAAACATCAATGGTGGTGAGGACTGGTTGGGCGCCATCGGCGAGGCCGTCAACAATGCCTATGCCGTCGTGGTCCTGTGCAGCAGCGACACGATGCGCAGCCCCTGGGTGCGGGACGAAGTTGTCTGGGCGAAGATCAAGGGCAAACTGATTGTGCCGGTGCTGCTCGAAGACTGCGCTGGCGGAGTCGATTTCTTTGGCCTGCACGGATACCAGTACATCACGTGGTACGGGGATACCGCTGACACAGGGCCGGCAAACGTCGTGGCCGCTTTGCCCCACCCACCAGCTCCGGGTCCCGTGGCCAGCAAGGCCACCCGTGAAATGCTCGATTCGCGGCGGGTCCTGGAATTGGAATACCTGGATCGGCTGTTGTTCGAAGAACTGCGCAATACCGACAAGTACGTCGCGCTGGCGGGGAGCACACAGACCGTTGCGCGCCCGATTGCGGATCTCGAGAGCGTCGTCCAACGTCAGGAGTTTGAGCATCTGGCCTGGCGCACGGCGGCGGATATGAACGCAACGCCGCGCGTGTTCACCAATGCGGCCGAGGAGTTGATGGCCATTCGCAGGGCGGCCGTGCTGGGCGAACCGGGCGCGGGCAAGAGCACCGTCCTGTGGACGGTGGCGCGGCGGCTTGTCGACACCGCCAGGCGCGATCCGCGCGCGCCGATTCCGCTACTGGTAAAGCTGGGCAAGTGGACCGACGCTGAGCAAACGTTGGCCAAACTCATCGCCAGCCAGATGGGCGGGCTGGGCGCGCATCTGGATGCGCTGTTGACGGAGGGCAAGGCCGTTCTCCTGCTCGATGGGCTGAACGAAATCCCAGTCGCCCAGCGCAAACGGAAGGTCGGCCTGCTGCGGACCTTCGTGCAGGCCGCGCCGCAACGGGACCTGATGACCCTCGTGACCTGCCGCAAGCAGGATTATGAAGGCCAGGACCTGCGCCTGGATCGGGTGACCATCCGGCCCCTGGATGCCGGGCGCATTCTGGAGTTCGCGCAAAGGTATCTTGGGTCCGAGGAAGGCGAAACGTTCTTCTGGGAGCTCGCCGGAAACCTGAAACCGGTCTGGGAGAAATGGCGCGCAGCAGGTGCCAGCTTCGATCTGTTCTTTACGGCCACCGACATCCCACGCGACGATCCCGATGTCTTTCACTCAACTCTGCGCGTCGATGATGACGCCTGGCGCAAGCACATTCGGGCGCCCGCCGCGCTGATCAAGCTGGCCGAAAACCCGTACATGCTATCGATGCTGGTCCAGGTCTATCGCAGAAACAGGAACGAGCGCCTGCCCGCCAATCGGGCTAGCCTGTTTGCCGAGTTCATCGAGGTGTTGTTGTTGCGCGAACGCCTGGCCGAGAGGGACAAAGGCTCGGGCACCGTTGCGCTGCCCGAGCACGCAGCCAGACTCCTGGACCGCCTCGCGGGCCTGGCCTATGCGATGCAGCGCAGCGCCAGGGCTGCCCGGACAGATCGGGATCAGGACAACGGCAAGACCGCCACGACTGCGATGGCGTTGAGCGAGGCACGCCGCCATTTGGACGAGACCGCGTTGTCTCTGGCCGCCAGCGCGAGTCTGATCACCCTTGGCGATCAGGTCCGTTTTACCCATCAGCTGCTGCAGGAATACTTCGCCGCCCGCAAGATGCTGGCCGAGATCGAGGCCGGCCGGCTGCGCGCATCCGAACTGTGGCCGCCGGATCGGTGGTGGGAGCGCAGTGGCTGGGAGGAAGCGGCGGTCTTGTTGACCGGCATGCAGGCCGACAACTGTGCGCCGGTGCTGCGTTGGCTGGCCGAGGCCAACCCGGAAGTGGCGGCCCGATGCATCCTTGACAGCGGCGCCGATGTCCCCGACTCCCTGCTGCTTGAGCTGCGCGCGGGCTGGCTGCCGCGCCTGACCGACCTCGAGCGCGACCCGGCTCCGCGGGCTCGCGCGGCCGTCGGCCGGGCGCTGGGCGTGCTGAGGCTCACCACGGGCGAAACGCTCGACAACCGGCCGGGCGTGCGCGCCATCGTGGGAGCCGATCGCGACCATGTGCCCACGCCCGAGATTGACTGGGTGCCTATCCAAGGCGGCGACTTCATCTACCAGAAGGGAACGCGCAGGGTCGAATCGTTTCACATCGCCCGATATCCGGTGACGTATGCCCAATTCCAGGCCTTTTTGGACGCCGCAGAGGGCTGGTCGAACCCGCGCTGGTGGGAGGGCCTGAGTGCCGACGAGAAGCACCGCGCGCAACCAGGCAATCAAGCCTTCCCGTATTGGAATCATCCGCGCGAATGTGTAAGCTGGTATGACGCGGTTGCGTATTGCAGATGGCTGTCAGCGCGGCTGGGATACGACGTGCGGTTGCCGACCGAATACGAGTGGGAGCGTGCGGCGCGCGGCACAAAGGGGCGTGCGTATGCCTATCCGGGAGAGTACGATGCAGCCAAGGGAAACATAGACGAGAGCATTGGCTTGACCAGCGCAGTCGGGATGTATCCGAATGGGGCCCCCCCCCGGCCTGAGGCCGTGCTGGATCTGACCGGCAACGTTTGGGAGTGGTGTCTGAACGAGTACGAGAATCCGGACCGCACAACGCTTTTAGGTGATGCGTCCCGGCCGCTGCGGGGCGGGTCGTGGAACGACAGTCCAGGCATCGCGCGCGCGGCGTATCGCTTCAGGAACGATCCGAACGACCGCTTCGACGGCGGCATCGGTTTTCGGCTTGTGTGCGCCCCTGTTCACCCCCTCTGAGCTCTGTTTCTCAGTGCTCTGTACCTCTGGGGTTCTGGCTCTGGGAGGGGGTGCAGGGGGAGGCCTCTCCCCCTGCCGAAAAACGATCATGGAGGATCCGGAGACTGCGGATGGCACGGATCATGGAGTCGTCACGGAAGACCGGCGGCCAATGGGATTGCTTTCGAGAATATGCTCCCGCAGTCCCCATGTGTCAGCATAGCGGACGTGGTTGATCCAGCCCTGGATGCTGGCATCCAATTCGGCGAACGAAATGCGGCCCAATTGATACAGATCGAGGGCGTTGCGCAACCGGCGGGTGAAGGCAACCGCGTTGCGGCGCTTGAGCAGCCGCCGATCTGGATACACCACGAAGCCCAGCCACGGGATTCCCTGCGTCGCCGGCATCACTTGCGCTTCGCGCTCGTGGGCGGTCAGGCGCAGGCCGGCGAGACGCCCAATGATGCGTGTGTGCCAGGCCCACAGCGCGCGCTTGCTGTCGCTGAACAGGCAGAAGTCGTCGACGTAACGCAAGTAGGCGGCGCATCCCAATTCGCGGGTGACAAACTGGTCCAGATCGTTCATGTAGACGTTTGACCAGAACTGGGAGGTCAGATTACCGATGGGAAGGCCGCGCTGGCGGTTGGCCGCGAATAGATCGTCACCAGCGAAATACACCGGGGTGTATTCGCCCGCCAGCACACCCGCGCCGCTGGCCAGAATCTGATCCACCAATGCGAGTGTCCGTTCATCTGAGACAACCCGCCCAATCTCGGCCCGCAGCACGCCGTGATCGAGTGAAGGGAAGTGCTGCACGACATCCATCCGCAACGCATACCGATAGCGCTTCGCCCAGATCTGAAGTTGGTCGACGGCTCGGTGGGTGCCCTTGCCAACCCGATTGGCGTAGCTGTGGTCGATGAAGCGCGCGTCAAAGACGGGCTCGATCAGGTTGCATAGCGCATGGTGCACGACCCGGTCTCGAAACGGTGCGGCGCTGATCCTGCGGCGCTTGGGTTCATGGATGACGAAGTGGCGATACGCGCCGAGCCGATAGGTTCCGTCTCGCAGCTCGGCCTGCAGAGACAGCAGATGATCGGCGAGTTGGTGCTCAAAGGCGGCCACGGACAATCCGCCCCGTTTGCCGCGGGCGGCCTTGCCGAACGCAAGCCAAAGGTTGTCCCAGGAGGTCAGCAGGTCCCACATGGGCTGTTACATTCACGGCATGGACGATATGGTCATCTTCACCCGAGCCTACGATCTGTTGAATTGGCTCATTCCGCATTGTGACCGTTTTCCAAAGTCCCAGCGTTTTGCGGTGACCCAACGGCTGCAAGGGGCCGCGCTTGATCTCAGCGAGGCTCTCTACGAGGCAAACGCCCGCAAGGGACCGGTTCGGCTCACCCACTTGCAGGCGGCCGACGCCCACCTGAACAAACTCCGGCTGTATCTGAGGCTGGCCCGTCAATGGGACTGGCTGAACACCGGCCAGTATGCTCACGTCAGCGCGATGGTCGCCGAGATCGGCCGATTGCTGGGCGGCTGGTTGAAGCACACCCAGGGACGGGCGTAGCGGGCATGCGCCAGGCTACGCCCTGGTTTTCGTATGCGCCCGGCGCGGGCGGCGTCCCTGTGTGCCGCCCCGTTCCTGCGCGCGGACCAGACACGTTCGGCGCTGTTCTTCCTCCTTCGCCTCGGCCCGATGACAGCGGCACTGAACCGCCATGAGCGGGCATTTCCGGAACACGGCAGCGCGAGTTGCGCGGCACCGCGCCGACCGGCCGTGGAAGCGCCGGCCCAGAAGAAGGGGCGAAAGAACATGGGCGCACACAAGCCGAAAACCGATGTTGTTGTTGCGGTTGTTCGGATTGTTCCTGTTGCGATACGCCGCGCGCGCGATGTCTGGATTGTTGTTCCACGACCCGCCCCGCAGCGCCCTCCCGAACGGCCTGATGGGCATGCGCCCAACGGGCCCGATCATACCCCGAGATCCACAGAATCCGTGATCGTTTTTCGGCAGGGGGAGAGGCCTCCCCCTGCACCCCCTCCCAGCGCCAGAACCCCAGAGGTACAGAGAGCCAAGGAACAGAGCTCAGAGGGGGTGAACAGGGGCGCACACAAGCCGAAAACCGATGCCGTCGTTGCGGTCGTTCGGAAAGTCCCCGTCGCGATACGCCGCGCGCGCGATGTCCGGAAGGTTGAGCCACGACCCGCCGCGCAGCGCCCGGGACGCATCGGAGTTCGGATCCTCTACAGCGATTCCGGACGCCGAGTAATCCTTTGTGTACAGCGAACTGGTCCAATCCACGACGTTTCCGGCCAGATCGGATATCCCCCCCCCCGACCCTTTGGGGGTGTCGCCCCTCGGCAGAAGACCGACCGGCACTGGGGCGTCGAGCCCGCTGGTCCACACAACGGCCCGGGTCGGGTCAAATCGCCTGCCATAGGCATAGCGCCGACCGGCCAGGCCGCGGGCCGCCGCCTCACGCTCCGCTTCAGTTGGCAAGCGGAACCGGCGCTTTCCATCCTGAGCGCTCAACCACGCGCAATAGGCGCGGGCCTCATGCCAGGTCACGCCCACGACTGGCTGATTGGGCGCGCTGAAGCGCGGGTCGTGCCAGAACAGGGGTTCAGTCGACACCTCGTCGCGAATGGCCGTTGAAAGGTATGCCTCAAACTGAGCATCGTCTCTGAAAAACATCGACTCCGCGTCTTCACGCGAATATCCCCACCCCATGAGGGTCTGGATGTTGCCTTCGCTGGGTTCGTAGGCCTTTTGCGCAAAGCGACGGCGGTAGTGCCGCAGGCTCAACGCTCGCGCGCTTCCGGATCCTGTCCCCGCCGCCCGCCAGGCCTTGGCCGCCTCGGTCTCCCAACACCAATCAAAGGCCTCGGTATATCCGCCGGCGTCGATGAACAGCCGATACTCGGCATTGGTCACCGGGAATTTGGCAAGCTCGAATGCTTGCAGAGTAACGGAATGGGCGGGCCGCTCGTCGGTCTGGTCGCTCGCGTTGTCGCCAATCGTATAGACGCCGCTCGGCACGATGATCCGTGGCGGCAGCAAGTAGGGACCATATGGCCCTTCACCTCGTTCAAAGCGAGGATCGCCAAGTTGGCCGAGGGCGATTCCGACCGCCACACGTGAGCGCAGATTCGCCCTTTCAGACTGCATCCGGCGGAGAAGGCGATCTTGCAGCGACTGTCTGCCTTGTTCGCTGAGGCGAACCCCCGGCGCGGCCGCACTCCGTCCGGCCAGCGCCAGGTTGACGGCCGCAATCCGTTCGATGAATGCTTCCGCCTGTTCCGGGGGGAGCATTTCGGCCGCCATCGGGGCGATCTCCTCCCAGTTGGTCGTTGGCAAAGGCGGTTCCTCCACCCGCGTACCCGCCTCGCCCACCCTGCGCCGGCGGTTGTCGCGCCAGCGTTTGAAGATGTTGTGCGCCTTCCATGGAACGCGCAAGGCATCGATGATTGAGCCGATTTGCCCGGGTTCGGCAAGCTGCCGCGCCGCAAAGTATTCCTGCATCAACTCGTGCGAGAACGTCACCTGGTCGCCCGGGGCCGCCGCCCCGACGAGATCGGGACGCTTCAGGACGCCGAGGTCCGCGGCGGCGGCCAGCAGATCGTCGGCCCGCGGATGGGCAATCCACGCGCGGGCCTGCTCGGTTTCGACGCTGACGCGACGGCCGGCCCGGCGCATGCGAAAGGCAAGCGTCTTCATTGCCGCGACCACCGGGCTGTGGGGCAGGTCAAATCCCTGCCATGCAAGACGTTCGTTGTTGTGTCGCAGCCGCTCACGCTCCGCTAGCGTCAAGATGCCGGGGTCCCGCAGCAACGGCATGGCCTTGTCGATGGCCTCGCGCTGGAACGCATGGCGCAGACCCCGGGTAAACAAGTCGGCCCGCCCGGACGGCACCTTGCCGTCGGCCTTCACCTCGCCCAGATCCGTCAGCATGCGCAGGAAATAGGGGGTTCGAAAAAGATCGAGCAGCTTGGGGTCTTTCCGAATCGCCTTCCACACGGGCCGGGCGACGTCGCCAAGATAGGCGACCAGGAATTCCTGGATCACGTCGTCGCTCATCGGGCTAACCGCCACGCGCTGCACCTTGACCTGGGGGCCGTCCCAGGTCAATTCCTCGTCCGACCGGCGCCGGGTGACGATGACGCGGTTGCCGTGTTCGACCAGGCCCGGCAGCATGTCGCGCCAATGTTCGTTGCGCGCCGCCAGATCGCGGGCATCCTCGCGCTTCAGTTCATTCAGCCCGTCCAGAAGCAGCCACAGTTTTCCCGCCTGGACCAGCGTTTCAAAGGCGTCGAGGTCGCTGTACTGGCGCTCCCATTCGCGGGCGAGCCAGGCCCGTGGATCGCGCTCGCCGCGTGGATACAAGTACAGCGGCACGAAGAAGGTCACCGGAACGGGCTCGCCATTTCGGGCGGCGCTGGCCATGTCAAACTGAAGGCGCCGAAGTAGCGTGCTCTTCCCCGCGCCCGGCTCGCCCAGGATCATGAGGCAACCGGCACCGGTGTTTTCAACAAGCGCCCACAAGTCGGTATACACATCCGGCGCTCCGCCGCCCATCCCGCCGGGTCCGGCCGCGCCGGCTTGTTGCTGAACGAGGGTGAGGCGCACAAAGCGGGTGTCGATCTGTACCGTGTCGCGCCAGTGCCTGATCCGGCGCTCATGATAGGCCGCAAACCTATCCTCGCTCAGATCGGCCGGTGTGGACGCCAGCGCCTTCACCCGGGTGATCAGACCATCGAACGTGGCGACATGGGCAGCCATGACATCGCGCTCGCGGCAAGCCGTCAGGATGGCCAGCCAGTCCGACAACATGGCCTGATCGAAGAGCTTATCGGCCAGCTCCGCCGCGCTGACACTGTCTCCCCAACCAATCCGGTATCGCGTGCGTTCACTGACCTGATGCTTGACGTCGCTTCGGTTCACGTCCAGGTCGAGCAGCAACGCGGCCTTGAGGTCGCGCTTTAGGTCGGGCGGCAACTTGGCGGGCATGTCGGATCACCTCACGCGTAGTGATGCAGAACAATGTCGCCGTCCATCTGGCAATCCAGGGTTGGCTGTTGGATCTTGTGGTGATCGGCGGCCCAGCGTTTGACCATCCCCGAGGCGTAGCGATGCGCGTCGGTCACCGTGACGAATCCCTTGCCGTCGCGGTCCGCCCGTCCGATCAACGCCTCGAGCAGGTAGCGGATATAGACACCGTGGCCGAAGTCACTTGACTCCCACGAAGTCTGGCTCTGCGTGCTGGATGAGAGCACGCAGATGCCGCGGGCCTGCTCGAAGACGTGCCGGATGAAGTCGTCGGTCATCGGCTCAGGTCCCTTGCCGATCTGCGCGCCGGCATGGCAGGCATCGAGGAGGATCACCTTCGCCCGCGCAGCCGATTCAAGCATGATCTGGCGCACGTCGTCCAGGGGGATTGCGGTGCCGCTGACCGTGATGTACGCGGCGTCTCGCGGGATCAGATAGCTCTTGCCATCCTGCAGTATGCCGTGTCCGCTGAAGGCAAACAAGAGCAAGTCACCTGCCTCCGCCGCGGCTGCCTGCGCGATCAGCGCACTGCGGATATTGGCGTTTGTCGGGGAAACGCCTTGCTCGTCGGTCAGGACGTTCGTTGCCGTGTACCTTCCCGCGAGGAGGTTCGCCAGCGCGATCATGTCGGATGCAGGGTACTGCAGCGGGGAAAAGCTGTCGTCGGCGTATCGGCCTACGCCCGCAAACACCCCGCGCGCCCGGCCACGGTTGAGAACCGCTCTGGAGGGTCCCGAGTGAGATCCCTTTTCAGCGCCGTCACCCTTTCGAAAGCGCTTCTTGATGCGCTCCCAAAGCTTGCCCAGGTCGAGTCCATGTTGCGAACCGACTTCGACGTTGTAGCTCAGGAACCCCGGAATAATCGGGATTGACGCAGTCAAGTAATTGCTCGCGTTGGCCGAGTTGTCTGCGAGGGACTCGAGCTGGCTTCGGAGCTCGGCATTGAGGTTTGCCGACTCAGCCAGCATTTGTCCCGCCCAGGTTTGCAGGTCGCGCGCGGACGCAACGACCTCCTCCGCAACCGCACTGGTCTCGGCGATTTGGTCGAGGAGGAAATTGACTTCGACCCGATGCGCCTGTTCCATCGCGGCAAAATAATGGGCCAGGGACACCAGTTGCGCATCGGCATTCAACGCGGGTACCGCAGGGGGCTCGGCCGGCTGTTCGGCCGGCGCGTGGGCGATCAATGCACCCGGGTAATACCGGATCAGCAGGTCGCGCAATGTCGTGGCGTCGGGCCCCTCGCCAAGGCAATCGAGCGCCTCACGCAGAAACACCCCGACCGTCTTGCGGCCAGGGATGTCCTCCTGTGCCTCTTCGCCAAAGTAGCGCAGCGCGTCAACAACGAAATCGCGCGGGCGCCTGCTGTAGCGAAGGCCGGTCGCGATTCTGATCCGTCGCGGACTATCGTTAAAGGCATTGCCGATGAAGGCGCGCTGCGCTTCCGGCGTAAGCAACTCCTGCAAGTTTGAGAGACAATCCAGAATCCAGCGGTACTCGTCATTGGTGAAAGGAAGTCCCATATCCGTCGTCTCCCGTGATAGCGAATGGCCGGGCTAGATTGTACCCGTTATGGGACTCGCGATGGCTGGCACGCAGTGCCCGTCCGAATCGCGGATGCGGCGGGCACTTTCCAATTCAAGAGACGTAATGGCCAATGCGCCTGAGGGTTTTGCAACGACCATGCTCGCTGCGAGCAACTTGCGCAATTTTCAAGAAGCAGCTACAGTATGCAGTCCGAGGCGTTCGCACAACCATGACAACGACCGCGTTCACCCCTCAACAGATCCACGATCTCGTCGCCAGGCACACCCCCGCAGGAACCCCACCCGGCTATTGCGCCATCCTCGAACTCATCATCCGGCGCAACCTGCGGCGGGGGCGCGTCGCCCGCGTCCAACGCAAGTCAGGGACGCCGCTGCGCGAATACCTCCCCGAATACGTCGAGCGGGTGGTCCGCTTCCGGCGTGAGGAATATGGGGCCTGGCTGCGCGCACAACACCCCGACCAGCACGCCGGCCTCTATCAGACCCTGCTGGCCCTCGCCGGCAAGGTGGCCCCCCACTACGCCTGGGTGCCCGACAACGGCCTCGCCGCGGAGGACATCGCCAGTGAGGCATTCTTCGCCCTGATCGGCCAGGGGCGCCTGTGCGCCTACCCGTTTGACACACCCCTCACGGATTGGCTGCGCCAGTTTGTCTGGCTGCGCGCGCGACGCCTCAGCCAGTCCGGCCCCAGCCGGCGCGTCGTCACGGTCCGCCTGACGGATCTGAACGAGGAGAGCACCCTCTCGCTGCCCAGCACCTGCCTGTGCGGCAAGTCCGGCTGCAATTGCCAGGAGCAGCATCTCGATCACAGCACGGGCCTGCTCAAGCTCCGGCCGACCAATCAGGAAGTGGCCCGCCTGTGGGCGGAAGGCTATACCGTGGAGCAGACCGCCCGCACGCTCGGCCTGACGGTGGCTGCGGTGAACAATCGCCGCGCGCGAATCCGCCAGGCCCTCTCGCAATCCGCCTAGGTTGCCGTGTCCAGTGTCTTGATTCACGCCATCGAGGCCGAGAGCGCCCTCGAGACGCTGCTGTGGGGCGATCCACAAACCCTGCGGGATGCCGCAAACGACGCCACCGAGGAGCGCGTCAATGTGCTGCAGATCGATGTGCTGGTCCTCGACAACCGCGACGTGTGGTACGAATTCGAGATGCGGCGCCGCCTGTCCGAGCCGGAGACGGTGGTCTTTGTCCTGCGCTTCACCGCCGAGACGGGCTTCCAGGACAATTGCGTCGCGTCACTCAAGATCGCCGACCGAACCTTCACCGCCCCCCTTGACGCGGACGGCGTCGCCACGCTGACGGTCCCGGAGCGGGCCGTGCTGGATCCCAAGAGCAAACGCCCGCTCAAGCCCTATTTCGTTGGATTGACCTGCGCGTAGACGCAGAAACGGGTCGGCGTACCGAGGCACGCCGACCCGCAACGTTAGGCGCAGGTGACGGTCTACTCGCCGCCGCCGCCGCCGCCAGTTCCAGGATAGCCCATGGCTCCACCTCCGCTGTGGGAGCGGCCACCCGACAGGCGGCCGCCATCGCCGCGGGTGCTCAGCGCGCGCGATCGCACACGTTGGGCACTTCGCGGATATCGTTGTGGAGCTGCAGCTCTCGTTGTGAAGGTGAACGCGGTCCGTCAGGTTTTCACGACCGCAGATCACCTTCACCACCACCGTAGCAAATCGCAAAACGGCAGGTGTTTAATTCTTTGCTAAAGTTCGCAGCGACGATGGCGGGAGAAGCGCAAAACGATCGGATCGATGCGGCCAGAAGCGTTGTCATAACGGTGCTGGATGGCGCGCTGAGGCACGGCACGTCCAAGGCGCATTTCGCACAACTTGTGGGCATCACGCCTCAGTTCATCAGCCAGATCATCGGCGGCAGCCGGATGCCCAGCCTGAAGACCGCGATGACGATGGCGGCCAGCCTGTCAGAGACACGCTGTCTCGACGCGTACGAATCCGAACGTTGGCTGCATTACGTCGACGTCTACTGGGCGCTGCATCAGGGGCGTGAGATCGAGATCGCTGGCCAAGCACAGGACAGCCCGGACCACCTCGTCGCCGTGCTGCGCGATCTCCATGGCGGGGCGACGCACAACGCCAACGCAGCGGAAAGCGCACGCGCCTACCGGGCAGCAGCCGATATCGGCACGACAGCGGTGCGCTGGATGGGAAGCGACCCGTCCACGCTGCACAGCGCCGAGAGTCACCTCATCCTTCACGATGTCTTCTCGGTCCTCGGTCGCCACGCCGATGCACTGTGGGCGTCGAATCGCTGCACGCTGCTGTGTGACCTGGCGGATCGATCCGCGCTGCGCGAGGAGCTGCCAAGACTCGAAGCCTTGTCAATGAATGCCCGCCGATCCACGGTCGTGACCCTGAACAACCTCGGCCTCTGGAAGCGCGCCTACGATCTCAGCCTCTCCCATGAGGCAGAACCGGCATTCCGCCACACGCCTGAATTTTGGAAGCCCCATGTTTTCCGGGATCGCCTGTCCTCCCTGGCCCGGCTTCCTCGCTTCGCAATCAGTGAGGCCGAGGGCCTCGCGGATCAGGTGCTGAGAATCTGTGACAGCCGCGGCGCTGCGCAGGACCAACTCCTCGCGCTGATGATCTCGAGGACGCTCGCGCGCGCACTGACCGCCGCCAACCGCAGCGACAAGGCAAAACGCGTCCTGGACAGATGGGTGGACGGGTTGGACAAGCTTCCGTACGCCGGCCCATTGCACAAGGTCCAGTTCTTGCGCGCCTACGCAACCTGTCTATGGAAGCTGGGGGATCGCGATGGGTGGCAAACACACGCCAACCAGGCGCTGATGCTGGCGGCCACGGCAGGCCTCACTCATCAACACGGCGAGATCAGCAAAGACATCGAGGCACGGACCGCGTCGCGCCCGTGATCAGCGCATGCGGCAAGGCGGCATGCCCCTCGCGCAGCGCGATAATGGCCCCACCGTTCGCGGTACCCCCATGTCGCCCGCAGACCCGGACACCGACGTACACGCCGCACTCGCCTTGCTCGATCAGGAACGCTACCGCGCAGCGGCAGCGGCCCTGGCCAATTTGCCAGAGACCCCGCTCACGCTGTGGAAGCGCGGCGCGGCGCTGGCCGGGCTCAACGCATTCGCCCCCGCGCTGGCCGCCCTCGAACGCGCCCACGCCGCGCTGACCGACCCACTCGAGCGCGCCCGCTGCGCGCTGGACCTCGCCCTGGCCCAGATCCGCGCAAGCCGCGTCGCCGAGGCCGCCACAACCCTGGCCGCCTGCCGCCCGGTCTTCGCCGCTGGTGCCGAGCTCGATACGTTGCGCGCCGAACTGGCTGAACTGCTGCGCCGTCAGCGCGCGGGCGACCACGCCGGCTACCTCGCCGCCTATCGCCCGATCTCGGAGGCGCTGTATCAGCAGGGCGACCGCCGTTGGGCCGCATACGCCCTGGCGCAAGCGGCGCTGGCCCATCGCATCCTCGATGCGCTCAGCGCGTGCGACACCGTCGCACAGGAAGGGCTGGCGCTGGCGGAAGCGCTCGGCCTGGTCTACCGCCAGGCGCATCTGTGCTACAGCCTCGCCGTCACCGCCAGTAACCGCAACGACTTCCCCGCCATGCGCCACTGGTTGGAACGCGCCCGCGCAGCCGTCACCGAGAGCGGCGGCGCGCTGCTGCAAGGCGACATCCTCCTCCTGGACGCGCACGCTCGCAATGCATTCGGCGATCTGGAGGACTGCATCCGCCTGCACGGGCAGGCGCTGGCGATCTACGAGGAGCATGGCTATGTCGCGGGCGTTGGACAGCAGCACGTCAATATCGGGCTGGCGCTCTACGCGCGCGGCGACCTGCATGGCGCCGGCGCGCGCTACCGCACCGCGGAGCAGGTCGGCCGCAGCGCCGGCGACCCACACGTGATCGCCCACGCGCTCATCGGCCAGGGAGCGGTGCTGACCCTGCTGGGTGACCTGCCCGGCGCGCGCGACCGCTTCCTCGCCGCACACGCCCTTGCGGAGCCGGCCGGGCTGCGCGGCCCGACGATGATTGGCCTGGCCTTCGCCGCCGCCGTCTGCCCCCGCGCCGAAGTGGCTGCGCTCACGCAACGGGCGCTCGACGCATTTGCGAAGAACGAACCCTCCAACAACCGCTCGGCGGCCCTGCGCGTGCTGGGCGAACGCCTGCTGCGCGAGGGCGATCACGCGGGTGCTCTGCCCCTGCTTCAGGAAGCAGAGCAGCAACAGCGACACTATCCCCTGCAATGGGCGATGGCTGCGGTACGCCTGGCAGAGGCGGAGCTCGCATCGTTGGCCAACGATGGCCTGTCGGGTGCGGCCGCGCTGCGCGCCCGGCTGAACGAGATCGAGGCCGTCGCGGCCGACCTGCCCGAGATCCGCGTGCGGGCGGCGCTGGTCGGCAGCGCCCTGGCGACGCGCACGGGCGACAAGACGGGCGCGCTCCTCCACCTGCAGCAGGCCGTCGCCGCGTTGCGCGTCATTCGCGCCAGCGGCGACGATCCGGTGATGGCCTCCTTCAGCGCGCGGCCCTACGAGGCGGTGTATCGGCGTGGCCTCGCGTTGGCCGGCGAGCTCGGCGACGCCGGGGCCGCGCTCGGCTTCTCCGAGCACCGCCGCGCCCAGTGGCTCACCCACGGGCTGACGGCGCAGACCGGCCGCCCGGCCGCGCGCCCGGAATTGGATGAACTCTCCCAGTTGCTTCGTCGGCGTCGGGCCATGGCCGAGCGCCTGCACACCCCCGGCGCGGAGATCGATCCGGAGGGCCTGGCCGCGCTCCGGCACGCCACGGAGGAGGTCGAGCGGCGCTACGCCACGCTGGATGCGCAGACGATGTTCGATC
>JAIBCK010000100.1 GCA_019694215.1 Thermoflexales bacterium | reverse complement strand
CCCCGCCGGGGGCGGTACTGCAGGGCCTCGGCGAGGTGGGCGGCGGCGATGCGCTCGGCGCCGGCCAGGTCGGCGATGGTGCGCGCCAGCTTGAGCACGCGGTGATACGCCCGCGCACTCAGGTTGAGCTGGTTCATCGCCACCTTCATCAGCCCGGCCCCAGCCTCGTCCAACGCGCAATGCGCCGCGATGCCGTCCAGGCGCAGGTCGGCGTTGCACCACGCCCCCTCCGCCCGCGCGCGCTGCCGCGCCCGCGCCGCCTCGACCCGGGCCCGGATGGCGGCGCTGGACTCGGCCGGCCGCCCCGCGCTCAGCTTGTCAAAGTTCACCCGCTGGACGTCGAGATGGATGTCGATGCGGTCGAGCAAGGGGCCGGACAGCCGCTTCTGATACTGCTGCACGGCCGAGGGCGCGCACAGACAGGCTTTTACCGGATCGCCATGCCAGCCGCACTTGCACGGGTTCATCGCCGCGATGAGCTGAAACGCCGCCGGGAAGGTCAACGTGCCGCTGGCCCGGCTGATGGTGACGATCTTGTCCTCCAACGGCTGACGCATGGCCTCCAGCGCCCGCGCGTCAAACTCAGGCAGCTCATCCAGGAAGAGCACACCGCGGTGCGCGAGCGAGACCTCGCCCGGGCGCGGGAACTTGCCCCCGCCAATCAGCCCGGCGTGTGAGACGGTGTGGTGCGGCGCGCGAAACGGCCGCGCGCGCAGGAGCGGCGTGTCGGGCGGCAGGGCGTCGGCGACGCTGTAGATGCGCGTCGCCTCGAGCGCCTCGTCCAGCGTCAGCGCCGGCAGAATGCCCGGCAGCGCCCGCGCCAGCAGCGTCTTGCCCGCGCCCGGGCTGCCCTTCATCAGCACGTTGTGCCCGCCGGCCGCGGCGATCTCCAGCGCGCGTTTGGCCACCTCTTGCCCGCGGATGTCGGCGAAATCGGCCTGGGTGGGTGCGGCATCGGCCTCGCCCGCCGGCGCAGGCGCGCAATGGGGCAGGTCCTCGCGGCCGTTGAGCGCGGCCACGAGCTCGCCCAGCGTGCCGGCCGCGACGACGTCGATGCCCGTCACGAGCGCGGCCTCGGGCGCGTCGCCGGCCGGGACGATCACCCGCCGGAAGCCGCGCTCGCGGGCGAAGGCCGTCATCGGCAGGACGCCTCGCGCATGGCGGATGCTGCCATCCAGGGCCAGCTCGCCGACGACCATCGCCCCCTCCAGCGCCGTCGGGTCCAGCTGCTCGGTGGCGATCAGCACGCCCAGCGCGATCGGCAGGTCATAGGCCGGCCCGACCTTGCGCAGGTCGGCCGGGGCGAGGTTGACGGTGACGCGGTTGTAAGGGAAGCGCAGCCCGCTGTTCTTGAAGGCGCTGTGGACGCGCTTCTCGCTCTCTTTGACGGCCGCATCGGGCAGCCCGACCAGGAAGAAGTTGGCCAGGCCGGGGGCGCAGTCGACCTCGACCTCGACGATGACGCCGTCCAGGCCGACGACGGCGCAGGAAATGATCTTCGCCAGCATCCGCCTGTGTATACCGCGGGTGCCCGCAGCGCGCGCTGACGGTTGGCTGACGATGCCGTCAACGGCGGCCGGAAAACGAAAAACGGCCGTCCAGGGGGGATAGACGGCCGTTCACGCTCACCCGTGTACAGGGGGTCCAGACACACGAGTCGATTTTCCCGACGCGTTGATGATTCGATGTTGCTACGGGGAAACCGTTTTGCATCCGTATAGTCGCAAATGGGACCGATTTCTGCCCCACTTTCCGACCGATTTCCCCAAAAAAGGCACGCTCAGGCGACCAGATAGCGGCGGGCCAGGGCCTGATATTGTGCAACCTGCTCGCGCTCCCAGGCGGCGTCCCGGCCGAGCTCGGCGGCGAGCACGGCGGCGATGGCCGGCGCGACGCTGCTGCTCGCCCGGGCATCCAGCAGCAGGCTGCGGGTGCGGCGGGCCAGCACGTCCTCGACGGTGCGGGCCATCTCCTGGCGGACCGCCCAGACGACCTCGCCCATCCGGTAGGGCAGCGCCTCGTGCAACGGGCGCGCCCACTCCGGCCGGGACTGGCACAGGGTCTGGACGGCGGCGCCGTCGGTGCCGTAGACATCGAGCGGGAAGTCCAGCGGCTCGCGGGTGGCCCCGTGCAGGGTCATGGTCTCGGTGATGCTGGGACGCTCCGGCAGGCCGGCCAGCGCCGCGGCCTTGTTGATGACGTCCGCGCCCATGTGGCGGTAGGTCGTCCACTTGCCGCCGGTGATCGTCACCAGCCCCGAGTTGCCGATCATGATGGTGTGGTCGCGCGAGAGCGTCTTGGTCTGCGCGTCATCGGCGGCCTTGACCAGCGGGCGCAGCCCGGCGAAGACGGACTTGACCTCGGAGGGCTCGGGCGCGGCGGCCAGGTAACGCTTCATGTGGGCGAAGAGGAACTCGGTCTCGGCCTCGAGCGCGAGCGGGTCCTCGTCGCGCTGTTTGACCGGCGTGTCTGTCGTGCCGACCACGACCGCGCCGCGCCAGGGCAGCGCAAACAGCACGCGCCCATCGTCGGTCTTGGGGATCATGATGGCGTGGTCGCCCGGCAGGAAGCGCTTGTCGATGATGAAGTGGATGCCCTGGCTGGGCGCCACGGTCGCGCGCGCGCCGGGCTCGTCCATCTGACGGACGTCATCGACCCACACGCCCGTCGCATTGATGACGACGCGGGCGCGCACTTCGAACTCGACGCCGCCCTCGGTGTCGCGCACGCGCGCGCCGACGACCTTGCCGCCTTCCTTGATCAGCCCGACCACGCTGGCGTAGTTGAGCGCCACCCCGCCGCGGTCCTGCAACGTGCGGACCAGGGTCATGGCATAGCGCGTATCGTCAAACTGACCATCCCAATACACGACCCCGCCGCGCAGGCCGTTTGGATTGAGCGTTGGCGCCAGGCGCAGCGCCTCGGCGCGGCTGACGATCTTTGAGACGCCCACGCCGAGCTTGCCGGCCAGCACGCTGTAGAAGAGCAGGCCGGGGCCGTAGAAGGGCTGCGACCACCAGGTATAGGCCGGCACGACCAGTGGCAGGGGGTGGGCGAGGTGCGGGGCGTTGCGGAACATGCGCCCGCGCTCGTGCAGGGCGTTGAAGACGAGCGAGATGTTGCCCTGCGCGAGATAGCGCACGCCGCCGTGGGCGAGCTTGGTTGCGCGGCTCGAGGTGCCCTTGCCGAAGTCGGTCTTCTCGACGAGCAGGGTGCGATAGCCGCGGGCCGCCGCGTCGACGGCGGCGCCGAGCCCGGTCGCGCCACCGCCGATGATCAGGACATCCCAGGTGCCGCCCGCGCGCGCGAGGCTGAGCTGCGCGTCGCGGCGGGGATCGGTGTTGGGGGCGGAAACGGATTCAGGGGACATTCGAAAACTCCTGTCGGTCCGGCGGGACCGACACCGCCATTATCCGCCCGCGCCTCTACAATGCGGCCCGATGGCGGCATCCTCCCCTCCGCGCGCTGCGCGCCCCGCGTACTATGGTTGGACGTTGGCCTGGATGCTCGGGCCGACGCAGCTGGTCTCGTGGGGCATCCTGTACTACGCCTTCAGCGTGATCATGCCGTCGATGCGCGCCGAGATGGGCTGGTCGGCCGCGGAGACGAGCGGGGCGTTTTCGGTCGCGATGTTCGCCACGGGGCTGGCCTCGGTCCCGGCCGGCCGCTGGCTGGATGCGCGCGGCCCGCGCCTGCTCATGACGCTGGGCTCGGTGCTCGCGACGGCCCTCGTCGTGGCCTGGGCGGGTGTGCAATCGCTGCCCGGCCTCTACGCGATCTGGGCGGCGCTCGGGGTGACGATGGCGGCGACGCTGTATGACCCGGCCTTCTGGGTCGTCGCGCGCTGGTTCCGCCGCCGGCGCGACCGGGCGCTGACGATCGTGACGGTCTGGGGCGGGTTGGCCAGCACCGCCTTCATCCCGCTGACGACGTCGCTGGTCCAGACGCACGGTTGGCGCAGCGCGGTGCTGGCGCTGGCCGGGCTGCTGGGCGTGCTGACCATCCTCCCGCACGCGCTGATGCTGCGGCGCGGGCCGGAGGACGTTGGTCAAGCGGTGGATGGTGGGGAGATCGAAGCGTTGGGCGCGCGGCCGGCCGCGGTGCCGCTGCGCGGGGTGAGCGAGGCGCTTCGCTCGCGCGCCTTCATCCTGCTGGCGACCGCGTTTGGGCTGACCAGCCTGATGGCCGCCGCGATGAGCGTGCACCTGGTGTCGTATGGCCTGTCGCGCGGGCTCTCGGCAGAGACGATCGCTTCGGCGGCTGGGACGGTCGGCGTGTTGCAGGTGGTGGGCCGGCTGACGTTTGCGCCGCTGGCCGGCCGGGTCTCGCGCCGCGCGGTGACGGCGCTGATGTTCGTCCTGACGGCGTTGGCGATGGTCAGCCTGATTGCGCTGCCGATCGGGATTGGCTTGATTCTCTACGTTGTGATGTACGGGCTCGGGCACGGGGCCCTGACGCCGCTGCGGGCCTCGCTGGTGGCCGACACGTTTGGCAGTGCGATCTACGGGCGGATGAACGGCGCCCTGTCGCTGGTTGCGACCTTTGCGCGCGCGATTGCGCCGGTCGCCGTGGGGCTGGCAGTGACGCAGACGGGGACCTATTCGCCCGCGCTCGCCGCGCTTGGCCTCGGCGCGCTGTTGGGCGCGGGGGCGATTGTGGCGCTGGGGGAGCGGCGCTAGCGGTGGATGGCGACGGAAGACCGACGACGGAAGACCGACGACGGAAGACCGACGACGGAAGACCGACGACCGACGACGGAAGACCGAAGCAGGCGCTACCGGGCACTGGCCGACGGGCCGCGGTCGCTGGTTTGCCCACCGGGGCCCGTAGCGCATGACGGATGACGCATGACGATACACCGCCCTCCGCGGCCCCTAGCGCATGACGGATGACGCATGACGATACACCGCCATCCGCGGCCCCTAACGCATGACGGATGACGCATGACGCATAGCCGCCATCTGCCATCTGCCATCAGCTCCCCGCCGCCCGCGCCAACCACCCCGCCAGCGCGGCGCAAATCTGCCGCACGGTCTCGTCGGGCACGCCGTTCACGGCATGCGATTTGAGGCGGAAGTCGCAGGGCTCATTGACGTAGTCGACGCACTGCCAGATGCCGTTCTCGCTCAGCGCGATCTCGGTGGAAAACAGGCGCAGCCCGCACAGGCCGGCCAGCTGCTGCGTGGTGGCGCGCAGCGCGCCGAGCGCATAGCGCGCCTCGTCACGCGGGGAGAGCGGTGCCTGGCGGTGCGTGACATCGTCGGCCCAGCACGGGAAGGTGCGCCCGAACGCGTAGAACACGCGCCACCACGCCCGCCGGTTGCCGAGCTGACGCGGCCGCAGCCAGTCCTGCACCAGCGTCTCGTCATCGGGCCACTCGCGCCGCAGGCGCAGCACCTGCTCCCAGCTCGTGACCGGCTTGAGCACGCCGCTCCCGCCGCTGTGCGCGCCCTTGACCGAATACTCGCTGCCGAGTATTTTCAGTTGTGCGGGATCGAACACCCCGAGCCCCGGGTCGCGGTTGTAGGCCGGCAGGATCACCAGGTTTGGCGCGCGCAGCCCATGCCCGATCAGCTCCCAGTGCATGGTCGGCTTGTTCCAGATGCGCCGGACCAGAGGATACGGGTTGATCACCCGGGTGCCGCTGCGTTCGACGGCCGGCAGGTGCGCGGTGTATTCGTCGCCCCAGTCCCAGATTCGGTCGAGCAGCGCGCGCGGGCGCAGCGCGCCGCTGTCGAGGCGCGCGGGCAGGTCGCGCCATTCGTCCGGGCCCACCAGCGCGACGCGCAGTCCGCGCACCGTGCAGGCCGCTTCGAGCAGCGCGACGAAGTCGGCGTCGTGTTCCCAGGCCCAGACCACGCACAGGTCGTGCGTCCAGCGTGGGGTGGGGGCACCCTCAGACATTGCGCAGCGTCAGCAGGTCGCGGGTGAACGTTGTCAGACTCTCGCCGCCGGTCTCGGTGACGACGATGTTGTCTTCGATGCGCACGCCGCCCAGCCCCTCGACGTAAATCCCCGGCTCGATGGTGAAGACCATGCCCGGCTCCAGCACCAGCGGGTTGGCCGCGGACATGTAGGGCGGCTCATGAATCTCGAGCCCGAGCCCGTGCCCGGTGCGGTGCGTGAAGAAGCGGCCATAGCCCGCGGCCTCGATCACCCCGCGCGCCGCGGCATCGATGTCGCCGGCCCGGGCTCCCGGCCGCACGGCGGCGCGCGCCGCGGCGTTGGCGGTCTTGACCACCTCGTAGACCTTGCGCAGCTCGGCCGGTGGCTCGCCCAGGCTCACGGTGCGCGTGATGTCGGAGGGGTAATCGCCGACGTAGTAGCCGAAGTCCATCAGCACCATCTCGCCGGCCGCGAGCATACGGTCACCGGCCTCCCCATGTGGGAAGGCGGCATTGCTCCCGGCCTGGATCAGCGCCGGGAAGCTCGGCTGGCCGCCGTGGCGGGAGGCCTTCTCGTGCAACAGGCTGGCGACCTGGCGCTCGGTCATCCCGGGCTTCATCTCTTCGAGCGTCTCCGCCAGCACGCGCTCGGTCAGCGCGATGGCGCGCCGGATGGCGTCGACCTCGGCCGGGCTCTTGCGAATGCGCAACGCTTCAAGCTCGGCGCCGGCCGAAACCAGCTCGACGCCGGGAAGCGCATGACGGAGAAGCTCCATCTCCAGAAAGCGCATCCCGGTCGGCTCGACGCCGATGCGGAGCGGCCGTCCGCGCAGGTCGGCCAGGCCGTCGGCGAAAACGGCGGCATACGACTGGCCATCCAGATACGTGGTCGCCACGGCCTCGAGCGGTGAGTCCTTGGCGAAGCCCGGCGCCTCGAAGGCGGGCAGGATGACGCGGGCGGGTGTGCCGGCGCGCGCAAAGAGCAGCACGACCACAGGGCGCTCGCTCGGATGGGTCATCCGCGCGCCGGTGAAGTAGAGCAGGTTGGGCCCCGGGATCAGGGCGATGGCGTCCAGCCCCGCCGCGCGCTGGCGCTCGGCGAGCTGGTTCACCCGGTCTATTCGGTTTATCATGGACATGGTATGGGCGCGATTGTACGGCGGGCCGTCAATTGCGGCCAGACGATCTGACTGTTGCAAAGGAGAACACCATGGGACGATTTTTCAGCTTTTTGTCGGGCGCCGTTGCCGGCGGCATTCTCGGTGTGGCCGCCGTGGTCATGCTGACGCCGCTCTCGGGCGAGGAAGTGCGCGAGAAGCTGCGCAAGGAGATCAAGGCCATCGTCGACGAGGGCAAGCGCGCGGCAAACGCCAAGCAGGCCGAGCTCGAGCGGCAACTGGCCGATCTGCGCGGCGAGAATCGGGCGTAGGCGTCTCTTTTCAGGAAGGCCAGCCCAATGGCGGCTGGCCTTCGTAGCGGTCAGGGTCGCGGCGTCGGCGTCGGCGTGGCGTTTTGATTGATCAGGCTGCGCGGGTCAAGGATGAAGTTCTGACCGCTGGGCAGGATGATCGTATCGATGGTCGGCGCGATCTTCTCGATGTAGCGATAGGTCAGCAGGTCGGGATTGGCGCGCAGCGCCTCTGACACCAGCTTGAGCGCTTCGGCCTCCGCCTTGGCGGCCAGCACCCGCGCTTCCGCATCGGCCTTGGCGCGCGTGATGACGGCATCGCCTTCGCCCTGCGCCTTCACACGCACCCGGGCGGCCTCCTGCTCCTCCTGCTGCACGAGGAACTTCGCGCGCTCGGCGTTCTGCTGGGCGATCTGCTTCTCCTCGACGCTCTTGGCATATTCGGGCGAGAAGGCGATGTTGCGCAACAGCAGCGCGGTCAGCTTGATCCCATCCTTGGCAAAGGTCGCGCGCAGCTCATCGGTCATGCGCGCTTGCAGCTCCAGGCGCTTGGTCGAGTAGACCTCCTCGACCTTGTATTGCGAGACGAGGTTGTAGACGATGCTGCGGGCCTGCGGGCGCACGAAGTCGGTCTCGTAGCGCTTCTGCCACTTGATGAACAGATCGGTCACCTTGGTCTCATCGACCTGGTACTGGATGGTGGCATCGACATACACTTCCTGCCCGTCGGCGGTGCGGGCAGTGACCGAGTCATCACCCTTGACCTGACCTTCGGCCGTTGTGCGTGACATGGTGTAGGCCTGCTGCGCAATCGTGATGCGCTCCACGCGCTCGAGGAAGGGCACGACGAATTGCAGACCCGGCGTCAGGATGGTGCCGCGATAGCCCGTCGAGCTGAGCGGGCTGAGCACGATGGCGCGCTCCTGTGGGTTGATGAAGACCAGCCCGCTGGCGAGCGTATTGCCGGCCAGCCCAACCAGCGCAAGCAGCGCGATCAGGGTGATCGAGTATTTGGCCTTGACGCCGCGCGCGCGCTGGCTGTAGATGAAGAAGAAGTAGAGCACCAGCGCGGCGAGCGCGCCGCCGCCGATGAGGCCCAGGAAGGTGAAATCCATGGTTACTTGCTGATCTGCAGGTCAAAGGTGCCGGGCTCGGTCGTCACCAGCGTGGTCGCCGAGACGGCGAGCACGGCCTTGCGCACACCGGCGTTGCGGCTGAGGTCGATGCTGAGCTGGCCGGCGTTGTTTGTAAGGGTCATGCGCTTGACCGTGGCGCTGCCATCGTTGTTGAACAGGATGGCCTGCACCGACCAGGTCTGCGGGACCATGTAGTTGACGCGGATGAAGCCCTCGGCCTTCCAGTCGCCCGCGCTGCTCGCATCGTCCTTGAAATTCACTTCCGGAATTTCAACGTTGTCGATGGCGAGGCCCTCGCGGTTCACGCCGGCATCGGTGACCAGCTCGAAGCGGATGAGGATCTTCTTGCCCGAGAAGGGGGTGAGGTCGACGCTTTCGTTGATCCACTTCGGCGCGCTGCCGCCGCCCGACGCACCGGTGTAGCCGCAGCCGAGGTTGGAGCCAGCCGGGTTGGTCGTGGTGCAGGACTGCGTCTTCTGGATCTTCCAGGTCGCGCCGTTGTCGATCGAGACCGAGACATAAGAGTAGTCCCAGTCCTTTTCCATGCGATACCAGGTGCGGTACTTCAGCGTGGCCTTGAGCACACCGGTCAGATCGACGGCGCGCGTCAGGCGTGGGTTGCTCTGGTCGCCGCGGTTCGACCACCAGAAGACCCCGTCGGCACCGGCGGCCGGGAGCAGCGCGACCGAGGCCGCGCCCTTGAAGTTGACGGTGACGGCCGCATCGCCGGTCAGCTCGATGTATCGCGTGCCAAACTGTGAAACACTATCCGAATCCGAATACGGGTAGTCGCTGGCCGAGAGCTGGGCCGACGTCTCCATCGGGGGTGGGTCATAGGCCGTATACGAGAAGCGCGTGCCGCCGTTGGCCTTGGTCTTGCCGAGGTAGTTGGCGGCCGACCAATCTGCGAACAGCTCGGCGAAGGTGTAGGCCTTGCTCGTGTCCGGGTTCTTGATGCCGGCGTCGGACATCACCTTCATGAAGGTCTGCGGATCGCGCTCGGGCGAGCGCGCCAGCGCCTTGGTCGTGGCGTCGCCAAAGCGGTCATACAGATACGACCAGAACAGATACCCGGCGCCGTAGTGGGCGCTGTTCTCCCCGGCGCTGCTTTCGGACCAGGTATTGAGCTGGGTCTCAGGCGCGGAGGCGAACTCGAAGACCGAGTCGACCTCAGGGTAGCCATTCAGGCGCTCGGCGAGCTGGGCGGCGCCTTCCTCGAGCCACAGCGACGAGGCATGGGTCGTGTTGTGGCTGATCATGTGCTGATACTCGTGCGCGAGGGTGCTCATGTAGATGTCGCTGCCCGGCGTCGCGCCGTTGTATCCCGGCGCGGCATGCACGACGAACATCTCGGCCTCGTTCGAATCCCCGCGCACGGCGCGCGTGTAGCCATCCGGCGAGGAGAAGTAGCCTCCCACCGTTTTGCCGATTCCGGCCGCATGCAGGATGTAGAGGTGCGGGTCGCAGTCGATCCCGGGGTTTGCCTCGCTGCCGAAGAAGGCGCGGTTGGTCGGGATGACCTTGGTCTGGAAGAGGTCGGCGGCGCGCTTGAGCCGCGTGTCATCGATCTTGACCGTGCTGCCGGTCTGCACCCACATGTAGACGTTGTCGGTCTTGTAGCGCAACTCAGCCTTGATCGAGAACTGGGTGTTGCTGTCCTGGTTGCTGACGGTGAAGGCGCGTGTGGCCCCGACGTCGTAGCCCTTGGACGCGGTGGCGCAGCTGCGCGTGACCTGGCTCGGGTCGGCGCCCTTGAAGCGCGCGGCCAGATCGGGCAGGTCCTCGGGTGGCAGGCGCGTGTTGATCGCCGCATCGAGCGAGGCGGGATCGGCGGCAGGGCCGGCGATCGGGGGCAGGGCGGTGGCATTCGCGCGCGGGGTCGGCGTCGAGGCGCCGGGCAGCGGCGTAGCAACAACCGTTTGATTCGGACGCGGTGTGGCGGCCCGGGCGGTTGGCACCGGCGGGTTCTCCGTCGCCTCGACGGTGGCCAACGCGTTGTCGATGATGCCGGACGAGAAGACGTAGTAGGCGGCGCCGCTGCCGACCACGCAGGTCAGACAAAGGCAGGCGATGATGATGCCGGTGAGGATCAGCCAGGGGGAGTTGCTCTTTTGGGGTTGCTGGTACATGGGTGCGTGGGGATTATGCCCCAAACGTTGGCGCCGCGCGGGCCGAGCGAGCGTTCTCTCAGCCGGGGCCGCCAAATGCCACGACCAACCGGCGGCCGCGGGCGAAGCGGCGGCCCTCGAAGACCTCGACGCGGCGGGTGGGGACGCTCAGCCGCCAGGCGGCCCGCGTGCGCTGCGGGGCGAGCAGTGTGCCGGGAGCCAGCAGAATCGGCACGGTCAGCTTTTGGCGGGGGTTCTCGGCCAGCACCACACAGGCCGATCCCAGGCCGATCGCGGCGCGGGCCTCGACGCACAGCGGATCGCCGGCCCCGCGGGCGTATTCGGTGACGACCAGGCGGCGCGTCGCCGGCCCCGACGACCCGGCCCGGATCCCGCGCTCGCGCAGCG
>JAIBCK010000099.1 GCA_019694215.1 Thermoflexales bacterium | reverse complement strand
GTACGGCGACCGGCGCGGCCTCAACCACGGCCGGGGCAGACACAGGCGCGGGCGTCTCCACCTCGTCGGGGCCGTCATCGGTGTAGGACAACGTGTCCAGTGATTCGACATCGACGTGCAGGGGCAGCGCGCGCGAGCCGCCATCCATCTCCGGCCAGGCCGCGTTGCCAAAGGGATCCTCGGCCGCCGGCTCGTCCATGTCCGAGGGCTCGGCCGGCGCGACCTCATCCTGCCCACGCGCCCGGGCGCGGAGCACGGAATCGCTGGCCCGATCCACCAGCACCTTTGGCGTGGTGCCCTCGCGCACCTCAGCCTTGCCCCACACCACCAGCAGCTTGTCCTTCACGATCAGGTCGCGGCATTCCTCCCACGTGCGCGGGAAGATCGTCAGCTCGATGGTGCCGTACAGGTCCTCCAGCCCGGCAAAGGCCATGGCCTTGCCCGACTTGCTCGTGTGCGGGCGCACATGCGTGATCACGCCGGCCACCGCCACCTTGGCCTCATGGTCGGCCTCCGTGAATGAGGCGCTGTGGTGGGTGACGTAGTCCTCCAGCTGCGCCATGCTCGCCGCCAGCGGATGCTCGGAGAGATACACCCCGCTCAGCTCGCGCTCGAAGGCGAGCAGCTCCTTGCGCGGAATCTCCGGCGCATTGCGGGGCAGGGTGACGAGCGGGACATCGTCGTCGCTGTCGAGGCCGCCGAAGAGCATGCCCTGACCGGTCTCCGCCGCCTTGCGCGCCTGTGAGGTGGCGCCGGAGATCGCATCCATCCCGGCCAGCAGCATCGAGCGCGAGCCGAATTCGTCCAACGCACCGACCTTGATCAGCGCCTCGATCGCGCGTTTGTTGACGGCGCCCATGTCCACGCGACGGCAGAAGTCGTCCAGGTTCTTGAACGGCCCGCCCTTCATCCGCGCGGCGACGATGGCGTCGATCGGCCCCGAGCCCAGGTTCTTGACCGCCAGCAGCCCGAAGCGGATCACGTCGCGCTTGGCGTTCGGCTCGGACTCGATGGTGAAGTCCGAGAACGACTTGTTGACGCTGGGTGGCTCGATGCGCAATCCGTGACGGCGCGCATCGTTGATCAGCAGCGCGACCTGCTCGCTGTCAAAGGCCTCGCAGGTCAGCAGCGCGGCCATGAACTCGACGCGGTAGTTAACCTTGAGCCAGGCCGTTTGACAGGTCAGCTGCGCGTAGTCGGCGGCATGCGCCTTTGGGAAGCCATAGCGCGCAAAGAACTCGATGTCGGCGAAGATGGCGTCGGCGAGCTCGACGCTGTAGCCCTTCTTGAGCGCGCCTTCCTTGAACTTGTTGCGATGCTTGAGCAGCTGTTCGGCGTTCTTCTTGGCGACGGCCTTGCGGATCGTGTCGGCCTCGCCCACCGAGTAGCCCGCGATGTCGCGGGCGACGCGCATGATCTGCTCCTGATACACGATGATCCCGTAGGTCTCTGCGAGCGCGGGCACGAGATCGGGGTGGCGGTACTCGAAGGCCTCGCCGTGCATGCGCTTGATGTAGTTCGGGATCTGGTCCATCGGCCCCGGCCGGAAGAGGGCCACCGCGGCGACGATGTTCTCAAAACGGGAGGGCTTCATCTGCACCATCAGATTCCGCATCCCCGAGCTTTCCACCTGGAACACGCCCGCCACATCCCCGCGCGACAGGGTCGCATAGATCGAGGGCTCATGGATGGGGATGGTGTTCACGTCCAGCACCCGCCCGTGCCGGGCGGCGATGGCCTCCACGGCGCGGCGCATGATCGTCAGCGTGCGCAGACCCAGATAGTCCATCTTGAGCAGGCCAATCGCCTCGAGCTGTGTCATCTCGAACTGGGTGATGGCGCTCAGCTTCTCGGTCAGCGGCGTGCCCGTCAGGCGGTGCAGCGGCACATACTCGATCAGGTTCTTGTCCGCGATCACCACGCCCGCGGCATGGGTGCCTGCGTTGCGCGCCGTGCCCTCGACGCTGATTGCGCGGTCATACAGGTCGCGCAGCGTCGGATCGCTCTGATACAGCGCCTTGAGGTCGGGCACCTCCTCGAGCGCCTGCCTCAGGTTGACAGGCTTGCCGGGGACGGCCGGCACGAGCGAGGTCAACCGGCTGACATCCTGCAGGGGAATGCCCAGCGCGCGCCCCACATCCTTCAGCGCGGCGCGGGCCTGCATCGTGCCAAAGGTGATGATCTGGGCGACCTTCTCCGCGCCGTATTTCTCGACGGTGTAATCCACCAGCCGGCTGCGCTGATCGTCCGGGAAGTCCATGTCGATGTCCGGCATGGTGACGCGGCCCGGGTTCAGGAAGCGCTCGAAGAGCAGGTCGTTGCTGACGGGCTCGATGAAGGTCAGCCCCAGCACATATGACACCACCGAGCCGGCCGCGCTGCCGCGCACGTTCCACCAGATGCCGTTTTCCTGGCAGAAGCGGATCAGGTCCCACACGATCAGGAAATACGTGGCGAACTTCATGTCGAAGATCACCTCGAGCTCGTAGTTCAACCGCTCGCGCAGGTGCCGCGGCGTCATCTGCGGATGTGTGTCGGCCGTCGGCAATGCGAGCGGGCTGCGGCGGGTCATGGCGATCGGCTTGTCGTCCTCCTCCGCCGGACGATCCGCAGGGATGCCGTAGCGGGCCTCGAAGCCGGCCATGCACAACGCACGCAAATAGGCCTTGTCATCGACGTGCTGCTTTGGGATCTCAAAGATCGGAAGATGGAAGTTCTTCGTCTTGATCTTGATGTTGCAGCGCTCGGCCACCCGCAGGGTGTTGGCCGCGGCCTCGGGCGCGATGGGGTCGAACATCGCGCGCATCTCCTCCGCCGTCTTGAGATAATAACTGTCGTTGTTCATCCGCATCCGCTTGGGATCGTTGAACATCGTCTGGGTCTGCAGCGCCAGCATCAGGTCCTGGGCCTTGGCGTCCTCGCGCTTCACGTAATGCGCGTCGTTCGTCGCGATGAGCGGGAGGCCCAGCTCGCGCGCCCAGCCCACCAGCACATCGTTGATCTGGCGCAGCTCCGGGATGTCATGGTCCTGCAGCTCGACATAGAAGCGGTCGCCAAAGACCTCGCGATACCACAGCAGCCGGCGGCGGGCTTCGTCGTGCTGGCCGTCGCCGATCAGGCGGGGCACCTCGGCGGCCATGCATCCGCTGGAACAGATCACGCCCTCGGCATGCTCCTTGAGCGCGGCGTGGTCGACGCGCGGCTTGTAATAGAAGCCCTTGAGCTGCGACAGCGTCGCAAGCTGCATGAGGTTGCGATAGCCGGTGTCGTTCTCGGCCAGCAGCAGCAGGTGATAGGGCTGCCGGTCAAAGGCGCCATCCCGGTCGCCCATCCCACGGCCCCAGCGCGAGAGATACGACTCGATCCCGATGATGGGTTTGACATTGCGCTCGACGCAGGCATCCGCGAATTCAACCGCGCCATACATCACGCCGTGGTCGGTCAGCGCGAGCGCGGGCATCTCCAGCTCGGCGGCGCGCGCGGCCAGATCCTTCACCTGACTCAGGCCATCGAGCAGGGAGTATTGCGAGTGGACGTGCAGATGGACGAAGGACATGGGGCGGGGGCATTCTAGCAAGCTCGATGCTGCTGCGGCACGCTCGCTCGCACGGAAAACACGGCTCCCTTGCAGACGACAAACCGCGCTAAACTGCGCGGCTATTCATGAAGACCGATCATCGCGCACGCGCAATCATTCTGATTGGGCCGGATCGAATGCTCGTCATCAAACGCATCAAGAAACCTGGTCAGCCCCACTACTACGTCACCTGTGGCGGCGGGCAGGAGCCCGATGACGCCACCCTGATCGACACGCTCAAGCGCGAAGCGATGGAGGAGCTTGGCGCGCGCCTGCGCGTGCTGCGGCGCGTGCTGGTCGTGACGACGCGCCTGTCCAAAAACAGCCGCGTACGGGAGCACTTCTACCTCTGCCGCCTGGTGGGGATGAATCTGGACCGTCGGACAGGTGCAGAGGTGTTCGACCCGCGGCGCGGCAAATACCTGCCGCATGCGCTCAGCCTCAAAAGGCGCTATCTCGCCCGGGTCGACCTGCGCCCACCGGCGCTGCACGACTTCCTGCTTGAACACACCGACACGCTCACCCGCGCGCCCGAGGTCTAGCCCGCGTCAGCGCGGGCGGGTGACGCGCTGCACGTCGAGGACGTTGGGCACCGAGCCGAGCTGATCCAGCACCATGGCCAGCTGGCGCGCATCGGTGATGCCCGCCTTCACCCACACCACGGCCTCACCCAGCTTGTTGTCGCGGTGGATGATCTTGATGTCGTGGATGTTGATCACCTGGCGCATCAGCACGCCGGTGATGTCATGCAGCAGCCCCGGCCGGTCGGCGCCCGTGATCAGAATCTGCACCTCGTCCACCGTCTTGATCTCATCACCCACCATGTAGGCGACGTCGATCATGCGATTGGCCTCGGCGCTGAGCACGTTCTTGCAGTCGCGGCGGTGCACGCGGATGCCCTGCCCGCGGGTGAGATAGCCCACCACCTGATCGCCGGGCAGCGGCTTGCAGCAGGTGGCCTCCTGAATGAGCAGCCCGTGCGTACCCGGCACCGCCCATCCCCGCTTGATGCTGGGATCCGCCCGGTTCTCGGCCCGCCGCAGGAAGGCCTGCACGATGTTGCCGCGCGCCTCCTTCGATCGATGCCGGCGCGTGTCCTCTTCCAGAATGCGGGAGGCCAAACTGGTCTGCGAGATCATGCCGGAGCCGATCTTCTCGAGCAGGTCGGGCTCCTGGTTGGGCTCCATCTTGTACAGCTTGAGGAGCTCATCCATGTTCATCCACTCGGTCACGGACAGCCGGCGGAATTCGCGCTCGATGATGTCGCGCCCCGCCGCGATGTTCTGGTCCTGATCGAGACGGCGGAAATACTGGCGGATCTTGCCCTTGGCGCTCGCCGTCGCGGCGTACTCGCCGCGCAGCCAGTCGCGGCTCGGGCCGCCATCCGGCCGCGCCAGAACTTCGACCTGATCGTTGTCCTCCAGCTTGTGGTTGACCGGACGGAACTGCCCATTCACCCGCGCGCCGCGGCAGCGATGCCCGAGATCAGTGTGCACGTGATAGGCAAAGTCGAGCACCGTCGCCCCCTTGGGCAGCTCGATGACCTTGCCCTTGGGCGTGAAGCAGAACACCGCTTCCTTGAGCTGGTCGACGTTCTGCTCCTTGAGCGCGTCGACAAAACCGGGTGCGTCGGTCTCGGCCGAGCTGAGGTTCTGGATGGAATCCTGCAGCCGCTTCAGATACTGCTGGTAGTTGCCACTCAGCGTGGCCGACTCTTTGTATAGCCAGTGGGCGGCCACGCCATACTCGGCATGGCTGTGCATCGAACGCGTCCGTATCTGAACTTCGAGCGTTTTTCCGTCGTTGGTCCGCACGGCGGTGTGCAGGCTGCGATACGAGTTTCCCTTGGGCCGCGAAATGTAATCGTCAAACTCGCGCGGGATCTGCGTCCACAGCTGATGAACAACGCCCAGAACCTGGTAGCACTGAAAGACGGCCAGCTCCTCGCGCTGTCGGCTGCGCTCGGCGTTGCGCAGTTCGGCCTCCCGCTCCGCCTCGCGCTCGCGCTCGGCCTTGAGCCCCTCGACGATGTCCTCGACCGGTCCATCCTCGCAGTCATCGGCCAGGCACGGCGTGGGCGGCGCGGCGGGCACCTCCTCGGTGATGGGCGACCCGTCCTCGAGGATGACGCGGATCGCGCGGGTGTCCATGATCTGGTCGAAGGTGCGGTCCTTGGCCTGCATCTTGCGCCAGATGCTGTAGATCTGTTTCGTCCGGCCGGTGATCTCGACGTCCATCAGCCCGACCCGCGCCAGCGCCTCGCGCAGCATGCGGATGTAGCGGTTGATCGTGGCGTTGCGCTCGCTGGCATCCTCGGCCAGCATCTCGCGGATGGACTCGTAGGCCTGCGGATCGGCATGCTGAAAGCCAAGCTCCTCGAGCTCCTGCTTCCACTCCCACATGCCCAGACGGTTGGCCAGCGGGGCATAGATCTCGAGCGTCTCGCGCGCCGTCTTCTTGCGCTTCTCCGGCGTCTGCGCGTCCAACGTCCGCATGTTGTGTAGGCGGTCGGCCAGTTTGATCAGGATGACGCGCGGATCCTTGATCACCCCGACCATCATCTTGCGCAGGCTCTCGGCCTCGCGGTCGGTGCGGTAGTCGGCCGTCTTGCTCAGCTTGGTGACGGCATCCACCAGGCTGGCGATCTCGTCGCCAAACTGGGCGCGCAGGTCGTCGAGCGTCACCCCGGTGTCCTCGACCACGTCGTGCAAGAGCGCTGCCGCGAGCGCGCTGGCATCCAGGTTCATGTGCCCGAGCAGCTCGGCAACCGCAATCGGATGCAGGATGTAGGGCTCGCCGCTCTTGCGCCGCTGCAGGTGATGGGCTTCTTCTGCCAGCGCAAAGGCGCGTTTGATCAACTCCTGCCCGGGCTCGTCAAGTCTTGGAGCAACCAGCGACAGGAGGCTGGTGAACGCTTCGCTGGGCCGTGCCGGCTTCGACAGGTTCCCCACCGCCATAGATCGGGGATTCTATCGCTTTAGCAGCGGTGCGTGTAGCGCAGCATACGCACGCCGTCGCGAACCAGCGCGCCGTCGGGCTGAAAGCCGGCGCGCCCCATCACCGCCTGGGAGCGCGCGTTGTCCGGATCGATCACCGTCCACAGCCCGGCAAAGCCGGCCGGCCCGGCCAGTGCGAGCAAGGCGCGCACCGCGTCGGCCATCAGGCCGCCGTGTTCGGCGCGCAACCAGTAGCCCACCTCCGCCGGTTGCGGGGGCGGCGTCTTGATATCAATCGCCCCGACGATGCCATCCTGCGCATGGGTCAACGCAAAGACGAAATGGGTGTTCTCGGCCCACCCCTGCGCCGACCAGCGCAGAAAGCCGGCCCCGTCCGCTTCGGTGTACGGGCGGCCCGCCCAGCGTCGCGCAAACAGGCGCTGGTAGATGCGTTCCTGGTTGCAGGCCAGCGCCACCTGCGCTGGACCGTGCGGGCCGAAGCGCGCGGCGTCGTCACAAGACTCCAGCTGGTAGACCTGTTGGTTGATGGGGTGGGTGAGCGCAACGCGCAAAGGGCGGGGGATCATGGCGGCAAATCATACGCCCCCGCTATAATCGTGCGCCGTGCGCGGCCCGACGCCGCGTCGTTTGGAGGTTGTCATCTTGTCTTTGTTTCCCCGCATGGGACCCGTGGCGTTGCTCGCCGTGGCCCTTGGCCTGCTGGCCGCCTGCGAATCGACGCCCAGCGCGACGGCCACACCCTTTGTGCCGCGCGTGACGATCTTCCCCACGGTTGGACCGACCGTCACCCCGACCGTCCCTGTCCAACCAACCGCCCGACCGTCCACCCCCGCCACGACCGCCGCGCCGGCCACGGCTGTGCCGTTCGATGGGACGCTCAACCCCTTCACCGGGCTGAAAGTCGCGCCGGAGCGCCTGACCGTTCGCCCGATGCTGATCAAGGTCGCCAATGGCAGTGAGGCCGGCGTGCGCCCGCAATCGGGCCTTGCCAACGCCGATGTCGTCGTCGAGCACTATGTCGAAGGCGGAATCACGCGCTTCACGACGCTCTTCCTCGGCAATGCGCCCGACCGCGTCGGCTCGGTGCGTAGCTGCCGCCTGCTGGACATCGAGCTCGCGCCGATGTTTGGCGGCGCGATCGCCTGTTCGGGCATGAGCGGCGGCGTCAAGCAGGAGATCCGCGCTTCAACCTATCTCTTCGACAAGGGCGCGACCGATCTCACCAAGAGCATGCTGATCTCGCCCGACTTCGGGATGCCGGAGTGCGAGGACTGCATGTTCTATCGCACCAACAGCAACGTCGCGCCGCACAACCTGTTCGCCAGCGTCAACCGCCTGCGCGATGAACTCACCAAACGCGGCAAGAATGACAAGGGCCCCTTCCAATCCTGGACGTTCAGCGCGGCCCCGGCCTCCGTCTCGGCGATGGGCCAGGCCGGCACCGTCAGCGTGCCGTACAGCTCGGGCACGGTGACCTGGCGCTATGACGCCGCCAGCGGGCTGTGGCAGCGCTCGATTGGGGGCGTTGTGCATACCGATGCCGCGACCGGCAAGCCGCTCTCGGCCTCCAACGTGCTGATCGTGTATGCCAACCACATCAACACCCTCATCGTCGAGGATGCCACCGGCGCGAAGTCGATCCAGATCCAGCTCTGGGATCGCGGCCCGCTCAAGCTGCTCCGCGATGGCGTGGTGCAGAACGGTGCCTGGCTGCGGCCGACCGCCGTCGGCGTCTTCAATCTGATCTCGGACGACAAGCCGTTGCCCCTCAAGCCCGGCAACACCTGGATCGAGATCGTCCCGCTCGACATGCCCGTCGACGTCAAGTGACCGGCCGCTGAAAAACTAAACACCGCCGCCACGGTTTCCCCCGGCGGCGGTGTTCGTTCTCAATTGGTCGCTACGGGATGATCAGGGTCTGCCCCGAGACGATGAAGGTTGAGCTCAGACGGTTGGCCAACTGAAGGGCCGGCACACTCACGCCGAAGCGCAGCGCGATGCGATACAGCGTGTCGCCCGGCTGCACAACGTAGGTCTTCCCCGTCGGCACACTGCCGCATGCGTTGATTGTCAGGCGCTGACCCGAGTAGATCAGCGCGGCGTTGGCGATCCGATTGGCCCGCGCGATGGCCGAGACCGTCGTCCCATAGCGCAGTGCGATGCGGAACAGGTTCTCCCCGCGCTGAACGACGTGCACCACCGCATTGCACTCACCGCCGCCATACACGTAAGGCGGTGCAGTGGCCACAGGCTGTGGGGCCACAGGCTGTGGGACGGCTGTCGGCGGGATCGGCTGCGGTGTCGGTGTCGCAGCGACCGGTGTGGGCATCGGGGCCAGCGTCGGCGCGACGACCGTCACCACTGCGGTCACGGCGACCGGCGCCGGGGTGACCGTCACCTCGTTGAGCGGGCGACTGATCTGGCCTGCGGGTGCCGCGCTGGCACCCGGCGTGGACATGCCCTGGCTGGCCGAGGGCACGCAGGCGCTCAGCGCGAGCAAGGCCACCGCAGCAGCGGAGAAGCGGGAGAGGCGGGTCAAATCTGTCATGCGTGCTCCTGTGTCGATTGGGTCGCATACAATGATAGCCCAGTTTGATAGCCCAGTTTGACGCCAAGCCATGTTGCCGGAAACCGAACAGACCCGCCGCATCATCCTGACCTGGAGTGACGTCGATGCCCTGATCGACCAACTCGTGCCGCAAATCCGGGGGACCTTTGACGCCCTGATTCTGGTCACGCGGGGCGGCATCGTGCCGGGCGGCATGCTCGCCGACGCGCTCGACATCCGCCACATCCTGACGGCCGCGGTCGAGTTCCCCGCCGGGACGTCGCACCGCCTGCTGGCCTGGCCCACCTTCCTGCAGTTCCCGGACGAGGCCTTGGTGCGGGGCAAGCGCATCCTCATCGTGGACGATGTCTGGACCCATGGCCGCCACATCATGACGGTGCGCGGCCGCCTGGAGGCGTTCAACGCCCGTCCCGAGATGGCCGTCCTGCACTACAAGCCGGCCGCTTCGCTCTTCCCCAACCACCGGCCGACCTACCACGCCGCCATGACCGACGCCTATGTCGTGTATCCGTGGGAGATCGATCGCAGAAAACGCGGCGTGCGCCTTCTGGCGCCGGAGGTCTGAGCGTTGGCGAATCAGAAATGCCCGTTGTGTGGCGGGCCGCTCCGCACCAACGGACATTCCGTCGCATGCCCCACCTGCGGCAGTGCCTATGTGCGGGACCCCGAGACGGCGCTCGTCCGTTACACGCGCGTCTCGCGCGCCTACGAAGCCATCGCGGAACCACTGACCGCGCGCTGGTGGTCGCCCGATGAAGTGACGGAAATTGGTCGGCGGCTGGCGCTGCGCCGCGCGCGCCGCATCCTGGCCGTCACGGTGATTGGATTGAGCGTTGTGCTGGTCTTCGCCTGTGTGCTGGCCAACATCATCGCGCTGGCGCCGGACCTGCGTGACAGCCGCGCGCGCATTGCGACGGCGAATGCGCCGGGCCGCGAGGGCACCCTTGCGGCGCAGGTGACGAACACGCCGCCGCCTCCCGCGCCCGCTGCGCCCGGGGCAACATCAGGCCCGACCTCCACCCCGGGCCGGTCGCCGCTCACGTCGCCGCTCACGACGGCCGTGTCGCCGCCCACGCGCACACCGGTCCCGCCCACGGCGACCCGCCCGCAGCCGAGCCCAACACCCATCAGCGAAGCTCCGGCGGCGCTTCCGCCGACCTTCACCCCCTCACCGCTCGCGCCGCCCGCCGCCACGCCCACCCCGCTCATCCTGACGATCACGCCGACGGTGGCCTCAGGAACGGCGGAGACCGTGACACCGACGCCCACGGTGGCATCTGCTGCGACGGTGACGAACACGCCGGCGGCCACGGCTACGGCGGCGGCGGCCACCGCCACGCCAACCACTGCCCCATCCCCCACCGCCAGCCCGACGCCGGATGCGCTCGCCCCACCCCCCTCGCCGTTTCAGGGCAACGTGATCCTGTCCGCGGTCAACTATCTGGGCACACCGGGGCTGAACGAGGCCGATGAGTTCGTGGTCCTGTCAAACACCACCGGGACGAGCATCAGCCTGCAGGGCTGGATGATCCGCCGACGCAGCTCGCTCACGGTCCAGGTCCTGCCCGCCGTGACGCTGCTCCCCGGCCAGTCTTGCCGGATTTACACCGGCCTGCCGCCAACAGGGACGGGGGACTGCGGGCCGCTGACCTTTGGCAGCGCCACCCCCCTCTGGGGGAACGATCAGGATCGCCTGGAGCTGCTGGATGCCGTCGCCCGCCTGGTCAGCGCCCTTTCCTACCCCTGAAAGCGCCCGCCCCGCCGGGTTTCGCGCCTGACTGACCCCGGGGCGCTCTCAGGGGCCGCTACTTGACATATGGGGCAATATCCACTAGATTGATAGTTTGATGGTGATCAAGAAAGCCGCCCCCAAGGCGGCAGCCAGGAAGCCGCAATCCGCCAGAGCCGCCGCAAAACCTGCTTCCGCAAACGCCAAGAAAGCCAAGCCTGCCGCAAAGCCGACGAAGCCCGTTGCCGCGCCCGTTAACAAGGCCCGGTCCGCCAAACTTGCTGCGCCGTCCGCCAAGC